>JAGMDR010000193.1 GCA_023128595.1 Planctomycetota bacterium
CACCAAGACATAACTTTCCGGAGAGTGCCAGTTTTGCGTTTGCGAATCAGAACCTTAAGAGCCAGCAAGACCAAGAGCCGATGATCGGTCACCTATGAACAGTTCAAAGTCAAATACTAAGATCTCTGTTGCCACAGATTTCTTTTAAGGCATCGTGTTACGACATATCAACTAACGTGCACTGCTTACAGCCGGTCACCAACCGGAAACGGCCATTGAATCCGGCACACAATTTTTTACTTTTTCATAAAACACTGCCAATACGGCACTTATGACATGGGCATTTTCGCAGAATTGGTAGATAATGGGTTGTATGGTTGTACTCGGGTTTTAGGCGTCCGCTGGCGAAAAGAGTCCCATTACGGCTACGCAGGCGTTAGAAATTCAGATCGAAAGTTTCATATTTGGCCCGTTTCTCTGCGGCGAGTTGGTCGGCCATTTTCAGTACTTCCGCCTCGGATAAGCGAGCAGCAACCTCCGCAGAGCTACCATCTGACTTGGAATACCTAAGCTTTCCAGTCTCTTCAAGAACCTTCTTTATTCTGTCAACATCTCCCTGCTGACCCTGTGCTGCAAACTGGCTCAGATCCGCTCTGCACTAAAGACTATCCTAAACGTTTGGCCCTTCTGGAAGTCGCCGCGGACGGGGCCAAGATCTCCACGGTTGCCCTTCATCGGCAACAATTCATCTCGCATCTGCACAAGAATGAAATTATCCATGATCACTGGCTTATATTTGTCGCCTTCGAGGAGTCGGATATCTCTTATGCGATGGGGCAACAATTCGACAACGGGTCGATTGTCCCAGTCGGCAGTTTCGTTGGCCGTGATCGTAAAAGTATATAGCCGGTTTTTCACTTCGAGTTTCTGAGTCCATGGTAGTTCACGCGGGGCCATCTGTGCCTCCCACGCGGGATCACCGTAGAGAACGACGACATCACGGTCGCCTCGCAGGCCGGGCCGTGTGGATTTGTCGCTATTAAGGCCGCGCTTCTCAAGCTCGTATATCAAAGCAAGGCTGTTGGCATAGTGCGCCTCAGCCAATGTAAATCGGCCCGCCTGAAGTTCCGAGAAATAGTCCTTCACGCCCCAGCCGCCATACCCATAACTCGTTGGGACGGTATAGCCAATCATCTGATAGACGCCCGCAGAGCGCATCAGCGCCAGAGCCATGCACTGGCGGTCAGGAATATTCGCAATCAGACAGTTGCCGACAGCCAGATGTACTTTCGGATTGGGTGATTGGATGTCGTAACTCCTGCCCTGTGTGTCCAGCCCGTACAATCGGCCGTCTTTGCATCGAAGGTAGCCGTTGCGATAGCTGTAGCCTATCATCCAATTGCGCTCGGTTGCGTGACCGCTCGTAATAAAAACATCCGGCTTATAGTCATTGAGGGCATCCACGATCATCTTCGTGGTATCGGTGGGGCAGGACTTCTGCGCGATCGTTCCATCTGCGCTCTTTTCCCACATAACACGGGCCTGCAATTCATTGAACATCATACCTTCACTGTACTCATTCAGCGGTGAGCCGACTGTGCCAGTGAACAGTCGGCGTGCTACAAGGGGGGGCTTGTGACGTGCAATTCGAAGTGCATCACCGGCATCGTATCCGGTTATGATACCCCAAATAACGTCGGGGTACGGATCAGTGTCGAGTTTCCTGGTCAGCCGGTGTGCGTCGCGAACAAAATCCCTGTTCGCCTCTTGTGGCTTTGCCACTAAACAAGCATACTGAGGAAAAACTCGCTTAAGCTCACTCAGTACTTCGTCTATGCTTGTGCTATAGGTGATCACTTCTGCCTCATGCTTCTCTTTCAAGGTATCCACGACCATTTTCCAGTCAGGATCGGCATAAGTGTCGTCACTTGTTACAACCGCATACGATATTGCAGCCGTGGGTTTTGGTTTGACCGCTGTGTTGGCATCGACTCTGAAACCGACAACGCCAACCAATACGCTCAGGACCAATAGGTGCGACGCTATGTTTCTCTGGCAGAATCCTCGTTCAACCACAACAGTCATATACTTACCCCTGATCGATTTATCCCGAATCTGAGCACCGTCTACCTATTGCGGCTTTAAATTAGCCTGCCACATTATGATATTTGAAGTACTAAGTCGAGAACAGGATATTTCGCCAATTTACAACTTTGAGCATGACCTGCGATTTATACAGAACTGAAGCGCGACAGCCATTCAATCTGATTTTCACGAAATATTTTTCTGAAAACGGCGTTTTCCAGCTAAAAACCGATATTTATTTGGACTCGATTTAAGCAAAATCAAGATCTGTGGGGACATTTTGGTGACAAGAATTTGGCAGGGAAAAATGGCATTTTCCAGCTCATGAAAAAGGTGGCTTAGTGCATAGTTCCCGGTTTGAAACTGTTGTTGTTTTATTCACCAAAGCGGTCTCATTTATGAACTTTTCAAAGAGTCTTTATGGTGTATTCTGCGATCCTACAGTGGTCCTGTCTTGCCTTGACAAGCGAATGTTGGATTGCTAATCAATAGATGGTAAAAGAAAAAGGGCCGCAAGCCGAAGCTCACAGCCCTCACCTTATCTTCAGTATTCGTTTGACATTTCCTCATGTCAATGGTACGTTTCCTTACCCTTTGCTATACAATTTTGATTCGGATGAGTTTTTGTACCCTACGCGGTCAGCAACGGGCTGACCAACGGCTATCGGGAAATGCCGATTAACAATAGTCAGTGAAACGCTTGAAGGAATGTTTGTGATGCGTATAAAGACGATCATCATTCATGTTGGACTGTGCGCTGCGGTCGGTGTTGTTTCATCCGTTAATCGGGATAGCGAGGCGGATGTACTGTCGGATAGGGAATACCACGTCTCTGTGCACGGGAACGACACCAACGACGGTTCCGTGTCCCGTCCGCTACGGACTATCTCGGCGGCGGCGCAAATGGCGCAACCCGGCGATGTGGTTACGGTACATGAGGGCGTCTACCGCGAAAGGATCAACCCGCTGCGCGGTGGTGAGTCCGATCAGAAGCGCGTCGCCTACCAGGCCGTCCCCGGCGAAACAGTCGTCATCAAAGGCTCTGAAATCATCAAGGGCTGGCGCAAGGTGCAGAACGACACCTGGAAGGTCGCCATTCCCAATACGTTCTTCGGGGACTTCAACCCGTATAGTGACGTGATTCACGGCGACTGGTTCAATCCCAAGGGACGTGATCACCACACAGGGGCGGTTTACCTCAGTGGCCACTGGCTCACCGAAGCGGCCAAGCTGGATGACGTGCTGAGACCCATCGGGAACACCCCACTATGGTTCGGGCAGGTGGACGAGATGACCACCACAATCTGGGCGCAATTCAAGGGCGTCGATCCCAACGAGGTCGAGGTCGAGATTAACGTCCGCCAAACGGTGTTCTACCCAGACAAGCCGGGCATCAACTACATCACCGTGCACGGTTTCACCATGATGCACGCCGCCACGCCCTGGGCGCCGCCCACGGCCGAGCAAATCGGCTTGATCGGCACCCACTGGAGTAAGGGATGGATCATCGAGAATAACGATATCCGCTATTCCACGTGCGTGGGGATCACCCTCGGCAAATACGGTGATCAATGGGACAACACGTCGCAAAATACGGCCGAGGGCTACGTCAAAACGATCGAGCGTGCCTTGGAGAACGGCTGGTCCAGGGAAAACATCGGCCACCACATCGTGCGGAACAACCACATCGCGCATTGCGAGCAGGCAGGCATCGTCGGCAGTTTGGGGGCGGCGTTCAGCAACATCACCGGCAATGTCATCCACGATATCCACATCCGGCAACTCTTCACGGGTGCCGAGATGGCCGGGATCAAGATCCACGCCGCGATTGATGCCGAGATCAGCAGGAATCACATCTACCGCACATGCCGGGGTATCTGGCTGGACTGGATGGCGCAGGGCACGCGTGTGACCGGAAACCTGCTCCATGACAACACGACCCGAGAAGACCTTTTTATGGAGGTTAATCACGGGCCCTTTCTGATCGACAACAACTGTTTTCTTTCGGACCGTTCGCTGCGGGACTGGTCGGAAGGCGGGGCCTATGTACACAATCTGTTCGCGGGCCGCATCGAGTTGCGGCCTGAGTTGCGGCGCTCGACCCCGTTCCACCAGGCACACAGCACTGAGGTGGCGGGTCTGCGCAACATCCCGGGCGGTGATAACCGGTTCTACAACAATCTCCTGATCCAACCGGCCGGTTTGGCCGCGTACGACAAGGCGGCGCAGCCCGTGCAGATCGCCGGAAATATGTTTCTCAAGGGCGCCAAGCCCTGCAAGCATGAGCAGGTCCCGCTCGTGCTGCCGAACTTCGACCCCGGGATCGAACTGGTCGAGGAACCGCACGGTCTCTGCCTCCAGATCGCGCTCGATAAGGCCTGGGCCGCCGGGCAGTCACGCAAGCTCGTGACGACTAAGCTGCTCGGACGCGCGAAAATACCGGATCTGCCCTATGAACAACCCGATGGCACGCCATACCGCATCGATATCGATTATTTCGGCACGAAGAGAAATCCGGACAATCCCTTTCCAGGGCCGTTTGAACTTGCGGCAGGTGGAAAACACGTGCTGAAAGTCTGGCCTGTAACCACTCCGGCTGGAGATGCGTGTTCTGCACAAGCTCGATAGCGCCCACTCGATCGTGCTAAGCGCGTGGAGGACCGGCCCTCTCATCCGCCGGCGGCGGCCAGCTCGGCCTTCGTCAGAAATCTCGGCAAATCGGACTCGTCGAAATGCAAGTAGAGCAACTGCCGGCCGTCCTGACCTAAGAAAATATGGATACGGGAACCGTCGGCAAACATGTCGATGTAGGAGCAACTGTGGATGTGTCCACCCGGCGTCGCCCCGGCGAACACGAACCGCGGCTCACTCCAGGTGCGCCCCTCGTCCTTGGAGACCGAGCACCAAAGCTCATTTCGGGCGGACTTGTCGAAATGCGGCCGCCCGGGATCGTAGCGGTTGTGGATAAACGCAATCAGCCTCTGGTCGTCGCCAAGGTGAAAGACCATCGGCGGGGCGTCGGGATGGACCAGCGTGGTCGGTTTCGGATCGCTCCAGGTGCGGCCGTCGTCCTCGCTGCGGCTCTCCCAGATGTGCCCCTCCGCCGTGCGGATCGCCAAGAGAACTTTCCCACTTCCCAGGTTCACCAGCGTGCCTTCGTCCATCCGGTTGTACTTCTCAAGGTACCAACCGCCG
>JAGMDR010000194.1 GCA_023128595.1 Planctomycetota bacterium
TTCGGCAGCAGTTGCCAGGTGCTGCCCTGATCTTCGCTTCGCAGGACGTATTGGCGGGTGCGGACCGGTGCTTTCTTCGATCCTCCCCAGATGCCGTCGTGCGAACCGATCAGCCACGTGCCGGCGTCGGTTTCGCACATCCGCACGCACGACATCCCGGTAAACTCGGGGTCGTTCTCCGGGCGGATCAGTGTGACATCCGACCAGGTGTGCCCGTCGTCGTCGGAATAGCGAAACCCGATCGGGCAGTTTTCCTGCAAGCCCTTGCTGCGGTCGCCGACCATGCCGGGGATGGGTTGCGTGCCGAACGCGTAGATTCGCTTCGAGCCGCGCGGCACCAGCGGCACGAATCCGTGATGCGATTGCGACGAATCGAAGGCGACGGTCGGTCCGGTCCAGGTTTTGCCCTTGTCGGAAGACCGGTAGGCGAGCATCTTTTCGCCTTGATAATGGCGGCCCCTGCCCTCGGGGAACAGAATCAGGTAGTCGCCCTTCGGAGTGATGGTTGCCCGTGGCACCCAAACCATCCGATTTCCTCGGTGAATGACCTTGCCGTGGACCGGCGCAGCGGCAAGGATGCCAATATCCCGGCGCAGGCCGAGTCCTTCCGGCGGCGAAGCCAGATCGATCTTGACGCCGCCGACGGTGATTGCGTCGGTCTTTTTCGTGCCCGGGCGGTTTGCTTTTTTGAAGTCTTGCCGCATCGTTTTGATCGCGGCTTCGGTCACGGGTGTCATAGTGCCGCTGACCGAGAAATCATAGAGCCGCATTGTCGCACGCCACGGGCGGAACCCGATCGCGCAGACCGGGGCGAGCCTGTACGGTGCGCTGTGAATTTCTTTGCCGTCAATGTGAAACGAAAGTGTCGTGCCCTTGCGGGTGACCTCGACGTCAAATGGTTTTCCCGGCGCGACGACCTTCCCGGCATCGCCGAGTAGCCGGGTCAGGCCGAACGCGGGACCTTCCACAAAGAACTTCTTGCCGTGCCCGTCGAAGCCGAAATGGTTGCCGCCGATCACCAGCGAAGCGGCCGTGCCGTCGAGCCGTTCCAAACTCAGCCGGGCACGGACCTGAAAATCGCCGGCCTTGACAGCCTTGCCGGCAACCAGCAAATTGCCCGTGCCACCGCATACCAGGGAGCCTTCCCTGCATGTCCACCTGTTGCCGATCTCACGAACGGAGCGGGCGTTGCCCTTTGCAACAAACACCGCTTCTTCCGCCGCGGCGACGTCGTCGGCCGCAAAGGCACCGTTGTACGCCGAGAGCAGCGCAATAATACAAGTTGCGTTTTTCAGCATGGTTGCTCCTTGCTTACAAGTGATTAGTCATCAGTTATCGCTGCGGATCAGACGCGGCTATTTGCCGTCGAATGCATCCGGTTGTTCGACGTTACGGTTTCAGTGGTGGCGTGTCGGGTGTCCATGAGGATTTGAGTTTGGAGACTCTCAGAGAACGAATCGTGACGTTCCCGCCTTTCGTGTAAAACTCCAGCCCCGTGCTCTTCTCCTTCGGCAGAAAACAAGAAGTCATCGAGACTTCCCCGTCGTTGGCGAACACTTCTATCGAGGTGCGATCCACGAGGATTCGCAACTTAAGTTTGCCGTCAACCGGGGATAACTTGGCCGTGCTGCCAAGACAGGAAATCCTGTTGTTGGCATAGGTAACAGCCTGAGTATGCAGCCGGATACCGAACTCGGCAGAGGCGCCGGGCACAATCTTCATCTCGATGTCGAATAGATCCCCTGCTAGATGGGAGAGAGGATTGCTTCCTGGCTTCAGGGTCTGGTCGGCCAATTCGAACCGCTCGTCGTAAAGTGTCTCGATCTCATTGACCGGGTACCGGAACAGCTTGATACCTTTGTCGACCGTCCGAAGGGTCAGTTCGCAGGGGAAACTCATCTGCTGATTGAAAGGCATCCCAGGATACCCGCCGCCGCGCATCCAGCCGGTTTGAATCCGCCGGTCCTTCGTGTTGTGCCATGATTGTGCGGCATAGAAGTTGTTGCCGTAATCGCCCCGCAGCGGTCCGGCTTCGGGCTTGAATGTCTTGCCGTCGAAACTACCGATCCAGTAATGAAACCGGGCGTCGTACAGGACCCACTTCATGTTCTTCTTGTCGCCGTCGACGGCCAGTTCGAACAGGTCCGGGCACTCGTGGAAACCCGGAAGCCGAACCTCCGATGTTGGCCTCCAGTTTTTCAAGTCGTCGGAACTGAAGAAATTCGCGCTCCCTCGCCTGACATAGAGAACCATCACCCACTTCTTCGTGGGCGCGTGCCGGAACACCTGTGGATCGCGGTTGCCGGGGGCAATCTGCTTGATAACCGGGTTGCCCTTATACTTGTTCCATGTTCTGCCGCGGTCGTTGCTGTAGACCAGGCTCTGCCCAAACGACTTGCCGGCAGACGTGTAAATCAGGATCAGCGGCGGCTCCTTTCCCGTCTGGAACCCGGTTGTGTTTCTCCAATCCACAACCCCTGACCCGGACCAGCAGGCACCATTAGTGTCGGGATAGACGGCAATCGGCAAGTGTTTCCAGTGCACCAGGTCGCTGCTGATCGCATGGGACCAGTGTGACTGCTCCCCATCGGTCCTGCTACCCGGAAACTGGCATGAAAATGGATTATGATCGTTGAATATGTGGTATTCGCCTTTATAGAAGACAAGACCGATAGGATCGTTGATCCAGCCCTTGGCGGCTGTGTAATGAAACTGCGGACGATATCTTTCGGTGAATGCACCCTCGACTTCTCCAGGATCACCCTGTGCGAATGCAATCCCACAGAAGAGCAAGAGAACGAGTGTCCCGTGAAATGTTGCCTTGTTCATATTGACGCCCGTGTTTGTCGAAAAGATATTTGGGGTTCATCCGTCTGCATCTCCCGATGGGTTGAGCGGTTACTGGGAAAGCCACATCGGCAGTTTTCCGTTGCCCGTCTTCTCGCCTTTCAGCAACCAGTTGAGATTGAATCGTGCCACTCTTGACCCGCCGCTTTCGAAATGGAGATAGATCCAGCCTTCACTCTTCGTTGCCGGCCGTCCCGCGGTGAGCGAGGAATAGGCAAAACTGCCTTCGTAGACCAGTCGCTTCAAAGGCCAGGTTTTTCCGCCGTCGAAGCTGGCCCACACTGTCCCGAGCTTACGGCCGTCGGGGCTGTCGCAGTTGCTGTAAATCAGGATGTCTTTACCTTGAATCGGCAGGCGCACCAAGCCTCCCATGCATCCGTAGTTCGTGTTCTGCGGCCCATCGGGCAGGATCTCAACGATCTGCCAGTCAGTCCAGGTCTCGCCGCCGTCGGCGCTGAAGGCACAGCGTCGTCGCAGAGGCGGCTTGTTCTTGTTCCAATGAGCGCGGGAATTGTAGTAGACTCGGCCGTCACACAACTCGGCAACCGCCGCTTCACCGGTTCCCATCTCCGCAAAGGGTTTGCTGGTATTCCAGGTTTTCCCACCGTCGTCACTGTAGATGGCTGTGGTGTAATGCTCCGGCCATTTATCGCGATGGTTGCGGCCCGCGTAGTGGCGCGCCGCGCGTATTATCCGCCCGGCATGCTTGCCGTGCCGCAACGTAATGCCTGCTTCATTCATGTGCATGGAAGGCACGTTGCCATTAGTATCCGGCTTGATTATACTTTCCATTGGAGACCAGGTCTTGCCATGATCTTTGCTGCGGTAAACGGTCAGCGGGGCCGGCGGGTGGTTCTTCTCAACAAAGGCCAGAATCTCTCCATTGGTTTCGTTTACGATTGCACCACCGCCCATAAACCCATTTGCGACCATGATTTCGGGACCCCAGGTCCCACCCCCGTCTTCACTTCGCCGCACCTTAACACCCCCCCACAGAGCCAGTACTGTACCATCAACGGCCACGAGGATATTGGGGAACCTGCCTCCCTTGTGTACCTGCTGAATATCAAGCTTCGGCTTGCCCAGAAACGATTCGAGCTTGCCTTCCGCGGGATGGCCCGCGGCAGTACGCCCCCCATCTTTGCCCGGTGCTTCGGTAACAGCCAGTGCCACAGAGAATACAACAGTCACGAAAGCCGCAAGGCCCCGCTTTACGCTCGTGCCGGAAAACGGGCCGCGTGTTCTTGTCAGTGTGTTCATCATTATCTCTTTCTCCTATCTGGTCCACCGCTATGAAGTGGACGGTTTAGCATCAACATCCTTCAAGCATTTGGGCAACACGCCGTCGAAGGCTGATCCCAATCGCGTCGTTTCTGGTCAGCCGTCGTCTCCGGCTGGATTTTGATGACGGTATTCTGTCTTCCATGGTCTTCCACAGAGCCGACGGATTTGATCACGCAGTTGCGGACGCGCTCGTTCAGGATCAATTTCGCCGTTGTCCAATTTGTCACGGTGGAGTCAACCAGGCCTTTCTGGTCGCCACAACTGAGGCGATTGACTTCTCTTGGAAGCGGCCGGGTCGTTCCGTCGTGGAAAATGAACGTGCAGTGGTCGCCACAGATGGTACCCAGACTTGTTCGCGCCGTCGGTTGAACCTCGTCGACGGGACTGACAATCGTAACTTCGTAAAAGGCGTCTTTCGGGACCACGCCTCTCGTGAGGTTGAACAGGGGATTGTACGCAATATCGCCGCGGCAATTCTTCATCACAACTTTACCTCTGTCACCTGAACTGAGGTCGTAACTGAAATCTCCGGCTTCCAGCACCGTTACGTTCTCCAGCGTCACGTCCCCGACACACAACAGTTGAAAACAGCCGCGCAGCCGTTCGACGGTCGTGTCAATCACCGTTATATTCTTTACCGCACTATAGGCACGCACTCCGTCTTCGGTCAGCGGAATCATCTGGTCGCGGGGGATGGGTCGCTTGCCGCGGTACATGATGTTGAAGTCGTACTCGGCGGCCCTGCCGACTTTCTCATTGTAAATATCATTGGTCGGGCGCAGCGTGCCGGTGAAAAAGCACCCTTTAATCAGGACACCGTCCACCGTGTGAAAATGGACACAATGCCCGAACGCCTTCATATAGACCTTACAGCCGATGAGTCTGGTGTTGTTGGCGTGGTAAATCGACATGAAGGAGTGCTTGTTGAGGCGGCCGAAGTTGGGGCCGCCTTTACCGTAGTAATCGGAATACCCGTAGGGAATCGACCCCTTGATAACAAAAGTGCAGTTCAGGAATGTGTTGTTGTCGTTGCAAACCTCGAATTCGCACTCGGTAACGTTATATTGGGGGTACGGCTTGTCGACGACATTCCGGAAGTACCCGCCCTCGAAGGTGTTGCCTGCCCCGTTGATGTGCCATGTATCGGAAATATGTGCCCTGCCGGAGAGCTTGCTCTGAACCGAGACCGGGGTCTCGAACACTACGCCGCGCAGGTCGAAGTAGTTGTTCGAGCCGTTGACGGCGAAGATATGCTCCTGGTTGTTCTTCGGCAGCTTCCCGTCCTTATCCGGTTCTGCACGCGGGATTGGGGCCATCATGGGCGGATCGACTTTCTCGGCGCAGTAGATGCCCGGCTTCATACGGATTTTCTGGTTGCCTTTCTTTATCGCTGCCCGAAACTCCTCCAGCGTCTCGATCAGCGTAAACCCTTCGCGAATCTCGAACGTCTCCGTAATCGCAGCCGGAGCCGGGGGCGTCTTCGAGATCACCTGCATCGGCGGATTCTCCGCAAATTGTACGCCGAGATCCTTCTTCTCATTCGGCGAGGCGGTCCGTGAGCCCAGACCGCCAGTCACCAACAACGCAAGTAATACATGGCAGCACTTCATCGTCAGTTCCATTCTGTCATCGGGGTCGATTACTCTTTGTCCGGCAATTACTCGCACCTGAACGCGTGATATATGTGTCAGACTATCGCAATCCAAAGTTTTCTCGAACTCCTCTCACTTACCATCGAAAACCACAACACGAGGCCCATGGCATACCCAGTTGTCCACCACCACCGGCCTTACGGTTTTATGGTACCAGATAGAGGCGGCCGGGGATAGAGAGAACTTGCTCTTCTGAGCTGGATGCTCTATGACTATTCTGCAAAGATGCGATACCACCACAGTATTCATTACATAGACGCCATCAGTGGGCGCAGACTACTTTGCGAATGCGATTCTCCACTTCACCGTTCTCGTTGCCGATGGAGTCATTCGAACAATGGCAGCATGGCCCCGATTCTCCGTTTCCACGTCTTCACGGTCGGCCTCGGCAGCCTTCAAGCGGAAGCCTTCCGGCACATAGATCGTCATCACGTAGGGATCGCCCTTCACGACGGAACTGCTTCCGGAAAGGGTTTTGTTACGGTCATTCCATTTCACGTCCAACAGATCCACCCCTCCCTGCGAAATATGTCTGCTTGTTGAAATGATCCAGGGATGGGCCCGTGCCTCGCGAATGGCAAAGACCTGAAGTCCATTGCTCGTATCTTGCGCTGGCGCAGTAAACGACCCTTTCGACTTGCCCAGAAACCTCTGGGTCCAGAACTCGAATACGAGGTACTCGTGATCTTCCGAAAGACCCAGGTCGGCGAACCTTACTTCCGTTTCTGGCATACCAGGACGCTTCCACTCGAGCTTCTGCTGCCTCCAGTTGAAGCGCGCCAAAACCGACCAATGGTCGAAGGGCCGGTCGATCTCCAGCAGCCACCAAGGGGCTTCCCCCCCGCGCAAAGGCGCGTGGTAGTTTCCGGGCCCCCTGTGAGAGTAGTCGTACAATTGCCCCGGCACGGTAAACAGTACAGGTGCGCTGCGCTTCATTCCTTCCAAGTTACTGTCATTCTTGTATGCCTCGACCTTGTCGCTAACCATGAGTACGCCCCCGGCCATCGAGACTATGCTCGGCTGAACAATCGTGTCTGCCATTGCGTCTTTAGCGCCAAAAGTCTTCATAGTCGTTTTGTGCTTCAACCATTCGGCAAGGATGTCGCAATGGTCTGGATCGTTGCGCCACACCACACCATTCCACGAATTAAAACGCTGGAATCCCGCCGGTCCAAAACCGTCGCTCCCCAGCCGACAACCATCAACAAGCCCGACAACGTTCATCCCCGGCAGTACGCCCCAGCAGGATAGAGTATAGACGTCAGGCCCCAGTTCCTCACGAGCGACCTGGTCCCACTTGCGCAGTGTTTCGCCCGGCGTCGAGTTTATCTTCTGAAAATACTCAGGCTGTTGTTTGTATGCGCGAAATAGGTCGCCCGCCCCGTCGATCTTCACGTAGTCCCAACCCTGCTTTTTCAGCGGGCGATAGAGTTGACGAACCATTGCCTCCAGCGCCTCGTCGTTGTGTGTGTTCAGCGAATAGAACCCGTGGGTTATGAAAAGTTCGCCGTCCGGGGTGTGCACAAACCATTCTGGATGTTTCGCTGCAATATCCTTCACACCGCGGTCGTTGGGCCTGTGCACGCGATGAACCCATATCCCGGGCTCGATTCCAGCCGACCGGATTTTCTTCGTTGTGTACTCCCAGCCGCCCGGGAATCTATCGTTCCAGGTCAGCCAATTCTCCGGGCAACTGCCATTGCCGATCTGGTAGCAGTCGTCCAACTGTATGTATCGATAGCCGAAGTCGCGGAGGTTCTTTTCCAAAAACACGTCCACAACCGCGTCCAACGTCTCTTGATTGAAACCATGCTTGTACGCCCACCATGTGCAATACCCGGAGACCGAGCCTTTCCAGGGCTTATAGGTCCAGGGTTCGAAGTGTTCAATCATCTTGTGCTTTTGATAGAAAAGAGGGCGAAATAGGATCTCCTGGCTCGATCCACGGCTCTCCCAGGAGAAAGTGATCTGCTGCTCTTCGATAAGTCTGGGTGCGATGCGCGTCGCCCCGTCGCCAGGGCCGATCAGAACCCAGTCCCAGCGGCGATCATAGAGTGCGTTGTTTCGTAGATTGTGGCTCAACCCGACACTGTTGCGGACGTACGGGAAGCGATTCTGCGCTTCGCCACGGGTTTCGGCCGGGAACGCCTCTTCGCTGCCCAGAACGGTTCCGCGCAAGACCAACTCGATACACTCTTCGGGTTTGGCCGGGATAAACTTCAAACGCTGCTCCACTTTGTCGCCGAGTGTCTCCGTTGGTTCGAGCTTGACAGCAAAACCCTTCACTTCGTGTCCGTCAGCG
Organism: Planctomycetota bacterium; assembly: GCA_023128595.1. Classification (GTDB taxonomy): domain Bacteria; phylum Planctomycetota; class Phycisphaerae; order Sedimentisphaerales; family Anaerobacaceae; genus DAOVRL01. The sequence goes on from JAGMDR010000194.1 coordinate 8,086, forward strand.
TCTTCGGCGCGAACCGTGGCATCGAGAATCAACGTGCCATGATATCGGAGGGACAGCTGCCCCTTCCCTGCACTCCATTCAACCTGGGCCGGAGCATTCACAGGCGGTTCAGCCTCATGTTCCGCGAGCGCCCGGGAGATAACGGCTGTTAGAATCATACAAACGGCAGTAGGCAAACACCTTCTTATGACCATATATACCTGCTCTCTTTCTATATCTTGGACTTACCATCTGTCATAACTAAGACATGCAGGCTAATCCAAAGGATGCTGAGCCTTATTTACAGCCCTTGGCTGCACGACCAGACTTCCCAACTCCATTATAATACCAGAATCTTCTTTGAACTCCAGCCAATTGAAGTCTGTTTCGTGAGCATAGAGACTGTGTAATACTCATGGCGCTGCCTTGTCAATCACGTCGATAAGATGATCACTGACGAGGGAAGTGATCTCTAATCTGTCTCTCCTCTCTTGGTATATCCGGTGACAACGATTTCGCCATCACTGGTTACCTCGTTCATGCTGTCCCCTCACATCAACCACAGCAAATCACAACACTAAGCCCAAGTCCGCTTTCACCGCCTTCATAAGAAACTGAGGTGGTGAAAGAAAGGCGAAGACGAAATTGGTTCCTATGCCAAGCTCTTGTGAATATCGTCTCTCCAATTCTATTCATCTCTAAGCATGGCCCAACACCTTACAACCAATTTCCTCGCCAATGCTGTTATGGCGATTTTCTTTCTCGACGAACTGCCTCGTAACAGCCTGTTGTAGGTATCGCGAGCCCACTGGTTACTTTTCAATGACACCCAGCATACCTCGACAAGTAGATTGCGTAGCACCTTGTTACCTCGTCTCTGCTCAGGATCAGATCGCGAATCTCCTGTGGCCTCGTTTTCACCGTTCCGAATTTGTACTCGCCGTTGACAGAGTTGTACTCGCAGAACACAGTCTGGTACTTCCCAATATCCATCGCCAGAACATTCATTGCCAGGCCTCCATGTCAGAGTCCTACGAACGCGAGCGGTCCCATTGACCAGCTCCTCATTGACAGCCTGCAATAGCCGCCGGAAGTTTCGCCAGCGGCAGGCCTGGCTTGCATAGTTTCCGTTATACAATTTCCACTTCTTTGTAAGCCATTGCTAATACAGTACTTATGAAATGCCTTTTTGCAGGATTTGGAGATAAGGGGGTCTCGGGTTGTAGTGCCGTTGTAGGCGCCGACTGACGAAAAAGGGGCATTTGGGAGCCCGAAAAAGGGGGCTGCAGGTTGTTGCCCATAGCCTTACTCTCCCTTCGCACTCCCTATTCCGCACTATAGCCGAAGACTCCTACTCGACACCTCTCATCTCATTCTTTGCTTTTTTTGTGGACTATCCTTTGACCGCCTCATGCTTTTTAATGAAATCCGGGTCAATCTCCACACCTAAACCCGGACCGGTGGGGACTTTAATCTTTCCATCCACCACTGACAGGGGCGATGTTGTACATTCAAATTGTACATTCGTATTTAATCCTTTGAATTCATGATGAGCAAATGCA
>JAGMDR010000195.1 GCA_023128595.1 Planctomycetota bacterium
CATGCCCTCAATTTGACCAGTTTCTGCATTTCGATAAAGCTTGGGCATCTGAAAAGACAATTGAGAAGTTGCATGAATTCTGGGATGCGTATGACATGCAAACAAGAGATTGGCACAACTGGGATTGGGAGAACGACTTCAATAAGTTTTTACAAACATAGGGCAATCAGTTTTCGCCCATGCGGTAAAAAATGAAAAACTAAGTGAAAAACTAGGGCCAGTGGGGCTGTTGAAAACGGCAATTCTCGTCCCTTACGGTCGCGGCTTGTTGGAGGGAATTAAAGGTGGTCGGTGCATTTTTTTCTTTGCGCGGTGGTGAGGTATTGTCATACGTTGTGGGTTGGGGTTTTTTCGGGTCGATAGGGGAGCCGCTTGGCGGGGTGTTTTGATCTTTTCATCAACCCAGCCTCCAAAGCCAGATTCATTGAGGCGGTGCGATGCACAACTGTCACATATCTGGCTTCGGCTGGGGGGTGAAGGAAAGGTGAAAGAGTAAAGTGGAAAGTGCAAAATTACAGTGGAGAAGGTGAAGAGAGGTCGGCGGCAGGGAGTTGGAAGTTCAAAGTGTAAAGTGTAAAGTTGTGGTATAGCTGCGCGATGGTTCGAGTGGCTCACCATCGAAATTCAAATGTTCAAGTGATCCAAACGTTCGGGTTTGGACCTCGGAGGAGCAGAAAGACCGGACGGTGGAAGAATGGTGGGAATGGATCAGAGTGGAAGGTGGGAGAGTTAGTGAAATGCGGAGGATAAATGGGAGAAAATGATTTCACACCATAGAGAAATCGACGAAAAGATATGGAGATATTACGTCTGCTCGACTGATCCCGGATTTCTCTGGTAGCGGGTGACAAATAGGCTGAAATGTGATAGTATAGAGCTTATGGAGACCATTGAAGCCCATATAGGTTATGTGGGAAATCACCGACTCAAATGTGAAATTCGGGACAAAGAAAGGGAGGGTGCTGTAATCGGCCGCCGTGGTTTTTTGAAAAGAATCAGTGGTTCTCTCCTGCGCATTTGATTGCACGCTACCGCGCGATGACCGTAAAGATCACGTGCCAGCCGAGGCCACTACTGAGGGCAGCGGGGTCCTTTTCGGCGGTATCGGCAGGCCCGATCTCGCCGGCACAGTAAGCCCCAAAGAGCGGGATTTTATTGCCTAAGACACTTTGGATGGCTTTGAGCTCATCGGCGATATTGTCGAGCTTGCCTTTGCGACCGGCGCAGTTGAATGCCAGTACGGAAAACGGTTTGGCCCCGGAGCTCTTCAACGCCTGAGCGGCGCCGGCGGCGGCTGAGGAGACCACCTTTGCATTTTCTTTTGCCTGCCTGCCCGAGAGGGAGACGTCGAAATCGCCGGACAACAGCAGGGCAATAGCGCTGCCGGTGTGCATTCGGCCCTGGAAATAGACGAATGTCTGGCCGGCATTCTTGTTTGCCGAGCCGCCGGTAATGGGAAATCCCTTGCCCATCACTTGCTGGGCGCCTTCGAGAAGGAACTGATTTTTCGGAGAGTGGGCGTCGGCCATAATGACCAGGAGCCGATCATCGGGTCTGCGGGAGAGCCTGGCTGCCAGCTCGGCGCCGCCGGTCCGCAGACGGCGGGCAAGCTCGTCCTTGTTTTTTTCCATGGTCAGGCCGGCGATTCCCAGGTCCCTTCTGAGTGCGGCGGCAGTTGCTATCCCATCGCCTCCTATGCCGAGCAGGCCGACGGAATCGCCGTCAAGGCAGCCCTGCTGGTCGAATGAACCGTAGGTCGAAAAGCCGAAGACAATGTTCGCCGGAAAGACCGAGCAGATGCCTTTGAGCACTTGCTTCTTCCGGGCCTGATCTTCAAAACACTCAGCCAAGACAACTGTGTGGGGCGGGACTTGGGCCATTTGTTCTCGAAGTAGTCTGGCGGCCTGTTTGCCCGCGTGGAACGGGTCGGCATTCTGCGAGGAAGCCGTGCGGACTACTATCGAGCCGTTCTTCGTGGCGCCGGGTGAGACATACGTCTGGTTGACCGCGCATCCGGGCAAGAGCACGAAACAGATCAATGCCGACAATACGGCAAACGCTTTGGTCAGGTCGGTTTTCCAATACATGCGGACCTCCTTTGAACAAAACAGATGTTTCTCTTCTTTTCCTGGAAGCTACAACAAAATGTTCCTTTTGACCGACTCGAGCCTTCTGGATTCCCGCTTCCGCGGGAATGACAGATGGGTAGCTCTCTTTTTATTAGAGGCCCTTAGTGTTTTGACGAGCATAGTCCCCATTCGACCTTACTGTCATAAGGCGGGTCGGCGGGCCATTCGGCCGGACCCCACGCACACCATGCAAACCGGTTTCGCTGTTCGGACCAAAGGCCGGCGGCTTTGCCCCAATCGCGAACGCCCGTTCCGTCAGGGTCGTGGACAAGAACCGAGAGGTGAATCTCTCTGCCCACGTCGGGCTTGATTGCCGGGGTCACTGCAAACGGGATTGCACATTCATAGTGCGTGGTCCGGCCTTGCCTTTTTACAACCACCTGAGCTTCTTTGAGCTCCAGCGCCTCAAGAGGGCTTCGCTGTTGCGATACCGACAGTTCGGCGCCGGGTTTTATCAGAAAAAAGCATCGGTCCTTCGCAAACATCCCCGCCGAATTAACGATGAGAAACTCGTATCTTTCGGCCTTGGCTGTCGGTACGGATGCCGTTACGGCGTTGCGCGGCGCCAGGGCAAACTGTACGGCATCGACCATCGCAGCTTCTTTCTTATAACTGTACAGCTTGTCCTCGTCGACCTGCACGTACAGGCAGAAGTACTGCTTGTTCCAATACGTTCTTACGACGGTTTTCTTCCCGGCGGTGGTGAACGTGACGGGGATTGCGTCGGACCAGTCTTTGAATTTTCCGTCGATTTTCGGCTTGAAATACGGCGCGCTTGCGCAGACCACGCTCTGGGTGTGGACCATCTTGCCGGGGCCGTTGCGGACTGTTATCTCGATGAGGTAGCGATTCGCTTCGACATCGGTAGCTTTTTCGATTGTGAAAGGCAGGCGTTTTACCTGATGAGGTTCTATGGTCACGGTGCGATGCTTTGGAGTCCACTGCCAGCCATCGGGGAACTTCGGCTGCACCGTTACCGTACACATCTTATCGTGCGGATTTCGGACCTGGATGTGTGTCAACGGGCCGGTGGAAGGCGGGACGGTAAAGTTCTCGGCGCGCACTGCAATGTGAATGTGAGGAGTGGCGTTGTCGGCGGCAGCCCAGAGCACGCCGACGGTAATGCAGCTCAAGAGAACGAGTTGGCCAAGGCGATATATCACGTTACAACCATCGTGAAACGATCAAATCCGCAGAATATGATACCTCTGACGAGATGACTATGCAAGAGCTACATTCTTGCGGTGCGCGGTCAACTGCCGGGGTTCTCATACCAGATAACGCCGAGGCCTTTCCTTTTGCCGTCGGGGTCTTTTGCACTTTCCTCGCAGGTCAGCACGTCCAGGTCACCGTCTTTATCCATATCGAGCAGTTCGATTCTATCGAACTTGGTTCCTTCGACGCCGCTTATTTCATGGGGCAGCCAACGTGGGCGTTGTGAGTTCTGCGAACGGGCCAGCCACATAACGCCGGACTTGCCGGCGGAGTTCTCACAGCTAAAGACGACGTCGCCGTTGCCGTCTCTGTCGATATCACCTACGGCCACACCCTTGCCGGTCCCGATGTTGTCCGGCAGCGGAATCACCTCTTGTCTCCATAGCCGTCCGCTTGAGTCCAGTCGGCGAAAATGCAGGATTTTCTGAAGGGACTTTCCCTTGACGGCGACGAGGACGTCCTCGGCGCCGTCTGCGTCAAAATCCGCGATGGTCATAAACATAACTTCCTCATCCCGCGCCCCTATGAAATGGTTGTTCCAGGGTCCAAGCTGGTCCGGGCCCGGGCCGGGGTTCTCGAGCCACCTGCAGCCCCGAAGCTCGCCCTTGCGGTCGGAGGTGACTATGTCGAGGTCGCCGTCGCCGTCCATATCGGCGGCTTTGAGTGACATAATCCAGCCGGCCGGTGATATCGGGCGCCACTTGTAAGCGGCGAGGTCGCGGGCATCGGGCGGTGACTCGAACCAGCCTATTTGAGCGTTACCGCCTTTGGCGCCCGCCACAAGGTCAATGCCGTTTTTTCCGTCAACCTGCATTGGCAAGCAGAACATCCACTGCATCAAGCCGGCGGACGGGGGAAGGACGCTTTGGCGCCATTTGTTTGCATCGAGGTATTGGGCCTTGTTGTTCGGGGCCCAGTGAATATACACAGTTTTGGTTGCCCCTTCACAGCAGCTCACGACGTCAACGGCCTGGTCACCGTCAAGGTCCACGAATACGGCATCTTCGACGCAAGGCGTCGCGCCGACAGTCACGGCAGGCCACTTGTCAACGACAGATGCGCTGCCCGGATGAAGATAGACTTTTGTGACGCCGCCTTCCTCCCAGCCGGTTACAATATCCGGCCGGCCGTCGCTGTTGACGTCCGCCAGTCTGACCCCGTCAGCCCCCTTGGATGAATCATCAACTGCGTGCCGTTTCCAGGGCTTGCCCCGAGGATTCCGGCCGAGCACCTCGGTATCGGCCCCGGGCGCAACAAGCAGGGCCGAGGCGAAGAGCAGCAATGCCATAGCTCGTCTGATTTTAGAAAGTGCGTCAAACAGCAGCGACCCGACCATATTGCGGAACCTTTCCATACAGTCCAATATCGACTTCTTGCCTTTATCCGAGATTGCCGTTTATGCCTGCTCAGCTTCGAGGCCAAACCTAATCTCCGATAGAATATCAATTCCGTATCGAAAAGCCAAGCTTTCAAGCTGCTTGGCGAAGGTTGTACAACCAGAGATGCAGGGAGGTTATCATGAGATAATGGCAGGAGCGTAAATGAGCGGCGTTCCGCGAGGAAAGTATAAAGCCAAAAGGGACTCCACAAATTGGCATTTTTTGAGGATTTTTTATTGACGGGCGGAGGGGAAAGGGGTAGAATTGGCAGTGAGTGGATTTTTGGGATTTCGGGCAGCCGAAGAGGTTTTGGTGATATTGCGGGAATTGGGGACGAATAGTAAGAAAGAAAAGGCTTGGATATCTGTAGGCTGGATAGTAAAATAGATGTTGGTTGTGGAGCTTTGTACAATAGGTGGAATTATGAAGCGGGCGGTTATAACAGTCGCGGCGGTTGTGGTGCTGGTCGGAGCGACCGAGGGCTGGGCTGGGCTCGTGCCGGTAAATTCGAATTCTGTTATTGAGGATGGGATCGAGTATTACATTCACACGGATAAAGCTGTTTACGATTTTGGGGAAGATGTCGGCGTCGTCTACCGGATCACTAACCTAAGAGATGAGAAATTCAGGATTCGTGGCTTAAACCCTATACGTGACATCGTTGTTGCAGCCGAGAAGGAGAATAATTGGCGGGAACTTTGGAAGTGGAGTTGGTTCCAGATTGGGCCGGCGGGACCGGTAGTTCTTGATTTGGAAGCTGGCGAAGCTACGGAGATAAGTTATCACTGGCCGCAAACAGACTTGAACGGAACTTTTGACATTCAAGATGATTTCCAGGTTCTGCCGGGGACATACAGAGTTTCAGGTGTATTGCATACGACACATACGAGGATTGACGTGGATATTGCAGTGATCCCCGAGCCGGGGTCATTTGTCTTGCTTTGCGGGGGCGCGGGCCTTTTGAGGGTATTGACTCGAACCAGGGGAAGCAGCAGGTGAAGGCGGCGTGGCTATATTGTGGCAATTCTATTAGAACTGGAGATGGGGAAATGAGAGGCAAAATCAACGTTTCTGTGGGGATTAGTAGTTGACAGAAGTAAGCGAGGCCGGTAGAATTAGAATGAAGCATCAGTGGGATGTGGTATCTTTGACTTTGACATGAGGCGGAGAAGGACCGATTTACGAGAACGGAATGGAGATTTCGGAAATAGAAAGGGGGTAGAACAGATGAGCGGTAGGATCCATCTAAAGAGCTGGTGTACAATGTGCCTGTTTTTGCTGGGGATTGGGTGCACGACGGCTGCGGGGCGAATTATATACGTTGATGTGGACGGCAATGGTGTAAATGATGGCTCAAGCTGGGAAAATGCCTATAATTTCCTGCAGGATGCGCTGATGATGGCTTTTGCCGAAGATGAGATTCGGGTGGCCCAGGGGATCTATCGGCCCGATGAATTCGTTCTGAGCGATAGACCAAATCAGGGCCGAGAGGAAACCTTCCACCTCATCAAGGGCGTAACTCTCCAAGGCGGCTACGCCGGGTTTGGTGAGCCGTACCCAAATGCCAGAGATATAGAATTATACGAGACCGTTCTGAGCGGGGACCTCGATGGTAATGACATAGACGTGAACGATCCTGCTGACTTGCAGGACGAGGCGACACGGGGCGAGAACAGCTACCACGTGGTAACCGGCAGCGGCACTCATGTGGCGGCTGTGCTGTACGGTTTCACTATTACCAGTGGCAATGCCAACGGCTCCCATTTTGATGGATACGGCGTGTACAACGACTTCGGCGGGGGGATATACAACAAGTCCGGAAGCTGCTTGAGGCTGACGAACTGCACGTTCACGGGTAACCAGGCCAGCAACCGCGGCGGCGGGATGTACAACTGCAGTAAGAATAAAGTTACACTGACCGACTGCACATTCAGCGGCAACTCAGCAGCACTCTCTGGTGCCGGGATGTCCAACGACGGCGGGAATCCGACGCTTACCAACTGCATGTTCGCAGACAACTTCGCCAAAGCGTGCGGTGGGATGCTTAGCAACGCCAGGATAACACTGACCAACTGCACATTCAGCGGCAACTCGGCCGTGATGGACAGCGGCGCGATGTGTGCTGAGGCGACGTTGACCAACTGCCTCTTTATCGGCAACTCAGCGGCCGAGGGGGCGGTCATGTTAATCGTCGGCGGCGGCGTGACGGTGACCAACTGCACTTTTAGCGGGAACTCGGCAAGCAACTGTGGGGGGCTATACGTCGAAGAGGGTGAAATAACCCTGACCAACTCTATCCTGTGGGGAAACAGTGACAGTGACGGTATGGATGAATCGGCACAGATTGAATTTGAAGGTTGGCAGCGGCCAGACATCAACTATAATTGTGTCCAGGGCTGGACGGGGGGGTTGGGCGGAACTGGCAATATCGATGAGGACCCGTTGTTTGTTGACCCAAACAATAGCGACTATCACTTACAAAGCGAAGGTTGGCGGTGGAATGCAAAGTGGAAAGAATGGGACTTTGACCGTGTAACCAGCCGGTGCATTGATGCAGGCAATCCCGGGTCACCACTTGGCGCGGAACTGCTCTCTGTGCCGGATGACCCCAATAACGAATGGGGTGAAAACCTGCGAATAAACATGGGAGCGTATGGCGGCACGGCAGAAGCGAGTATGGGGCCGCACGCTTGGGCACTTCTGGCCGATTTGACCAACGACCGGAGAGTAGATTTTAATGACCTGACAGTGTTTGTTCACTATTGGCTTGACAGGGGCCAGTGCATACCCGGGGACCTTAATCGTAATGAGGCTGTTGATTTCGCTGACTTTGCACTTACGACTTTCGATTGGCTGGAGGAGAGATAGTGGATTTGTCTTACCGCAGAGAGCGCAGAGAACTCAAAATGTAGAAGGAAAGGGCAAAAGCCTAAACGGTTACAAAAAACGATTGGAGGTAAAACCATGAAATTACTGAATCAAAAACTGTTGGTCTTGCTGGTAACGCTTGTTTTAATCTCGTTGCTGTCGGCAGGTGCACGTGCGGAATCGTTAAGGGGACATTGGAAGTTTGACGATGGGAGCGGGACGGTGGCTGAGGACTCCTCCGGTTCCGGCAATGACGGGACGGTGTACGGAGACGCGGTATGGGAGGACGGCGTAATGCTCGGTGGGCTTAATTTCGACGGAGATGGTGATTGGGTAGATATATCCAATCCGGGCGAGTATAGTACTGAGGCTGATTTCACCTGGTCGGGGTGGATCAGGCTTCTGGACGGTCAGGTTATCACCGACGGTGGAGTTATCATAGCCAAGTGTCCGGCCACCGGCGACTACGGCAATGGGGCCAAGTGTTTGTATGTGGCCGCTGACGGCAAGCTGGAGTTTAATGTCTACGGGGTTGGTAGTCTATCAACAGAGACACATGTTAACGACGCTCTGTGGCATCATGTGGCGTTGACCGTGGAGTTTGAAACCTCCGGCAGCAATGACACTGCAAAGCTGTACATCGACGGCGATCTTCCTGATGATGCGATCAAGGATAATTGGAATGTGAATGAGTATGGTGAATCCGATGCGCTGAAAATCGGGTTCGCGAATAATAATTTTCCGCAGTCACCGGACCAGACCTACTTCTACGGTCGGATAGACGATGTTCACATTTACGACTATGTGTTGAATGCCAATGAGATAGGAGGGATCTTTGAGGATTCCGGTTATTGGAGGTTTGTGGTTACGTGCGACAGTCGAGACGACTCCAATCCGGACAAACGCGATGATGACGACCCCGGTTACGATGGCGTCAATAACGGTAGACTTCAGGAGATTGCCGATGCGATTATAGCTGAGAAAGCGGAGTTTGTGGTCTTCCCTGGAGATTTGGTTACCAACGGGACTACAACGGAATTAGAATGTTGGAGATATGGTGATGGTTTTGGTAATAATCTGATGAAGGACGTTTACGACGCGGGCATAACGGTCATGCCGGTCAGAGGCAATCATGAGTCCTCCGCCGCCAATTGGCTGACCGTGTTCGCTGATGAGATTCCCGATAACGGACCTGACGAAGCTAACTACGGAAATGACGAAGTGAACTTTACTTACTATATGGAACATAGGAACGCCATGTTTATTGGTATGGATGTCTATAAAGGCGTCCGTGCTCATAATGTGAATCAGGATTGGCTGGATGATGTGTTGGAGGTCAATACCAGACAGCACGTCTTCGTTTTTACTCATGAGCCGGCGTTTAAAGTTCGTCACTCGGACTGTTTGGATGACGATGCCGATGCCCGTGACGATTTGTGGTACAGCCTTGAGGATGAGCCGGGCTGCCGCGTTTACTTTTGCGGTCACGATCACTTTTACGACCGTGCCTGGATTGACGACAGTGATGCCGAAACCGAGGATGTTCATCAAATGCTCGTAGGAACGGCCGGAGCACCATTGAAAAATGACGGAGCTTATAACGGCGACAACGGCGAGTGGACGCCTACACGTATAAAACATGAGAAACAGTACGGATACGTGGTGGTTGAGATTTGGGGGGAATCTAAAGTGACGGCCCACTGGAAGCACCGGGTAGACAACGATCCTGATCCTGCTACTTATGAACCAGGCGGTGATGTGTTTGAGTACACTGGTATTATACCACAAGACACATCCAAATTTTATATAAAAAATAATTCAGGAGAGGCTGTTGCCTGGTTTGGTAATTTGGGCAATGTTGTGTTAAAAGGAACTTTGACAACAGGAGTGGATCCTCTCGAAGAGGACCCGGAGTATGATGAGTTGAGAGTCCAAGATTCAGACGGTTATGATGTTGCGATTATCGATGGTATGACCGGCGATATGTACATTAAGGGATCGCTGAATGAAAACCAGGACATGTCAACGCTGTCTCCAGAAGGTTTTATTATTAAAAACAGCAACGGAGATGTAGTTGCTTATATTGATGATTCAGGCGACCTGTATCTCGAGGGCAACTTGTACGAAAATGTAAATCCATAAAGTAAGAGCAAATAGAGAGACAAAAAGCAAGTACAATGCGAAAGGAGCTTAAAATGAAGAAGGCATTAAAAGGCAGGTTAGCGGGGTGTACGTTGGTTTTGGTCCTGGTTGTTTTGGGGACAGTCATCGGAGGGGACGTCACAATCCAGGAGGGGACTATCGAAGGTGAAGTGTTTAAGTCCACAGGCTGCACAGCAACCGGAATAAAAGCGATAGCATTTGGAGATAGCACAACAGCAAGTGGAGACTACAGCACCGCTATGGGATACAACACAACAGCAAGTGGACACTGGAGCACCGCTATGGGATGGGGCGGAACAGCAATTGGAGCTCGCAGCATAGCAACAGGAAACAGCTACGCGGGCGGATCGTTTGCTACCGCCATGGGAGGCTCGATAGCATCTGCGGATCACAGCACTGCTCTTGGCTATTATTGCGCCAATAGTGTTCCTAATAGTCTAGCGGTAGGTTTTGGAAGTAGGTCTACTGGTCACCAGGTGGATTTTAGAGTTGAAAGCGAATTCGTTACCGTGGGGGACCCTAATATATATTACGGCGAACTGGTCGTCGGGAACAACATTGACTGTAATGAGTGTATCGAGCGTTCATCTTTCTATGACAAGAACAGGTATGGCAGAGCATTAGATCATTTAGAGGATTGTTCGAATACCATAAAGGTAAACGGCGAGGGGAAGAGCGAGTATGACCACGAAAGAGATCCGGTGTTTTTGAAGAAGTGGGTGAGCGTAAAAGACTATGACAAGTATACAGACGAGTATGTCTGGGATGAGGAATTACAAGAATATGAGGCTGTACGAACTTACGAAACGCACCAGGAGTTAAGAAGCTCTCTGAGCATGAAGGTAGCCTGGCTGCGGCAGTGCGTTTTTGAATTGAGGCAAGAAAACGCGACGCTTAAAGGTGAATTAGCTGCAATCAAGAAGCACGTTGGAATGGAATAAGGCCCCAGAGGGATTGGTTCTTTTTAGGCCTGCTGCATTGCGTCTGTGAATGTTTTGATATTGTTGGCCCATTTTGGCCGGTGTGGTCGGCACTACCTGGCGGCCAGGCATACGAGGGTTCCGTCCCGCAGGGAAACGAAGAGGCGGCCGGATGCTGCGATCATTCCGTCGAAGACGGGTGGGGACTCAAGCGGTGTTTGGGACAGTTGTTTTCCATCCTCGGCCGAGACGGCCACAAGCCGGGCTCCTTTGCGCGCTTCGAAGGCGGCGTAGGGGTCTTTCGCGTCAAATACATCCGGCGGGCCGGCAACGAACAGGGTATTGCCTGCTTTGACCATTGCGAGGATTCGCACCGGGAGCCACTGCTTCCAGAGGGCCGGTTCGGCGCGGGTGTAGCCGATCATTTTGTCCAGTCCGAATGCCTCGCTTTCGAGCTTTCGCATCTCACTGCCGCGTCCGCGTGAATAGTCGGATTGAGGCAGCCATTTGACAGGCGGGCGCGACCCGGCCTCGCCGACGATCTGCGGCTCATTGGTATTGAGGTCGGCGAAGAGCAGATACCCTTGCTTGCCGGGGAAGAACATCAGGCTGT
>JAGMDR010000196.1 GCA_023128595.1 Planctomycetota bacterium
GCCGAACGCATCGAGCGAATCAGCATCAGCGCAGAGCAGGAAGATACAACCCGTTACGACAGCGACGACGGCAAACCGGAATACTTCAACAACAACTTCTGATAACCACCCGCTCCCGTCGGCTCCTCCCCGTACTTAGTTCGGCAGCTCGTTTTTCGTCTGGGTGGGGTCCACTGCAACGCACGCCACGAGAAATCGCACCGCGGATTCAGTATCAGCGGCGAGATTTTCGATCTCGCCTGGCAAAGGCCCTTCAACCAGCTTCGGCCACGTCTCAAGGAAGTCTTCGCCCACCAAAGAGTAAATTATCTCTCTGCCGTTTTCATATTGGTTGGAGTCCGGGCCATTTTCGCGCCTGGTCAGAAACAATACCCCCATAGAAGCAATGACCGCCACGCACGCAGCGACCACAATAGGCCGCCACTTGAATGTGAGCTTGTATGTATTGGCACGTCGGCCGGGCACAGCCGCCAGAACGCGCTCACTCAGCCGTCTGGAAAACTCGTCATTCACGACTGCCCCCTCACGCCGCAAACCCTCGCCGAGTGACAGGCACGCCTCGTAAAACTCACGACAATTCGCACATCGGCGAATATGTCTTTCTGTTCCCCCGGACAGGCCGCCATCCCCGTCCGCAGCATTGGAAATCATAAATCTAAAAAACCAGCAGAACATTATGCACCTTCGGCTTTCATAAAAGCTAACGTTTCTTTTGACGATACCCGGTCTTGCCTCTGCCCCTCTGCCGCTATGTTTCGCAGCCTCTCGGCCAGACGCACCCGCGCCCGATAGAGAAGCACCTTGACGCTCACCTGCGACTTTCCCATAACCTTGGCTATTTGTTTTATCGACATATCTTCGGCGTATCTGAGGTGCAACACCTGGTACTGATTTTCGGACAGACCCCCGGCCGCGGCCCACAGGCTCTGCCGGGTCTCCTGCTGCGCGAGGACGTCGCCCGGCCCGGGAACGCCGGAGTCCATCTCGACAACTCTCTGCGAACGACGCAAGCTGCGCAGACGGCTGCTCGCCAAACGCCTTGCTATCGTGAACAGCCAGGTTGAGAACTGGTACGAGCTTCGATAACGGCCTATGTTCTCGAAGGCCCTGACGAATGTATCCTGAACCAGGTCTTCGGCATCGTGCACGTTACTCGTGCGATGCCGCACGAACCGGTACAGCCGCACCGAATACCGCGACACTAACTCACCAAAGCAAGCTCGGCAGCCAGACCCTGACCGCCGAGCCAATTCTTCGCTGCTCAAGGCCCGCAACTTCTCAGGCCGTGGGCTGGAGCTGCTCTCTATTGGGCCGTCGTCTGCCCTTACTGTTGCTTTTTTGCCTCCCATTGCTCTTTCAAAAACGAGATAATCGCCGCCGAGTCTGACTCGAAATGGATCGCGACTATGTTGTCTGCGGTGGACAACTCCAGCTTCTTGGCCAGTTCGGCCAGAACCGGCTGCTCGCTACCGACCAGAGTAAAGAAGGCAATCATGCCTTCGACCATCTTCTTGAGGTTTTGTGCAATCTCTTGAGAGTTGGCGGTCAAACTCAAATCAAAATAGAACGTGCCCTCGACTTCACCAATGACCACACCCAATTTGTCGGTCTGCTTCAGCAAAGCTGCGTTATTCTGGTGCTCGGCTACGTCGCCGACGGCGTTCGCTGCAACCTGGAAAAAAGCTCCCGTTGTGTCCAGGGCGGCCTGGTCGAACACACCGTCGGCTGCATTTGCCGCCGAACCGTTTAGAACATCCACAGCCTGCTTGAGAGCCTCAAGACCGGCTCCCATGACAACCAGATCATCCTTGGGCACGCAGCCATACATTCTTTGGCCCGCCTTGCCGGGGTCCTTCTTGTTCTCATCGACCCAGCTATGCACCACCACGTCACCGTACTCAATCTCTTCATACTCAGCGTTCATACGCACAAGCGCGACCAGCGTGTCCTGATCAAAGTCGCCCTCGATCAGAACCACCGCTTTTTCGCGGTCATCGCCACTGCCGTAAAGCGTTACATCCCGGACGTCATCAAGCGGATGAAAAGAGAATATTGTCTTAAAATCCTGCAGCTTTTCCTCCAGACCCAGACTCGCCAGCTCTGCCCGGATGAGCTGTCCTATTATCGTCGTGTTGAACAGGTCGTAGTCTGCGTGCACTACCCAGTTGGCATCAGCGCTGACCTGGCTCTTTAGCAACGGACCACCCTGCAACGGGACCGCCGCCAGTAATACGCTTACTATCAATACGGACACTAACATTCTCATAGCTCAATCTCCTTTCGTTTTAATCCCCTTACAATCCATCTGTGGCACGGGCTTCCAGCCCGTGAAAACACGGCCAAGATGGCCGTGCCACAACAATACATGGCACGGGCTTCCAGCCCGTGAAAACACGGCCAAGATGGCCGTGCCACAACAATACGTGGCACGGGCTTCCAGCCCGTGAAAACGCAGTCAAGATGGCCGTGCCACAACAATACGGTTCTGCCGACTTAGCCGGTCTGCTTATGCTGGTTTGCGGTGCTGCAACACATAACCATCTTGAATCTCACTCTATTATACACCTCAGCAAGCCAAGTGGTTACATGCTTTTTGCTGATATGGCCGGCAATAACGCGGATTGATGCGAAAACGACCTCTGACAACTTCCGGCTGGGGCGTAGGATTACTGCGGGATGGACTTATTGAGCCGGTTGTTTCACTGCCGTTTCTCTGTGGTGTGCAACTGTTCTGCTTGTTTGTTGATCCGTTGTTTCCTGGCAATCTCAATTCAATCCGGCTTCGAGACGAGCCATTCTAATTTTCTCGAATCCCGTTTTGATGTTCTGCAAGAGTTCTTCGGCCTCCGAAAAAGTAGTGCCAGAATACAACTCACTGAACTCGTCCGCGGTGGACCCAACCGAATCGATCTTTTTGCTCGAATCCTCTGCTTCCAAAGAAAAATACTTGTGGATTATTTGCAATAATCTCTTGCAGTTTATTGGTTTGGGCAGATAATCGTTACAGCCGGCGGAGATGCATCTTTCCCTGTCACCGCTCATTGCGTGAGCAGTCAAAGCAACTATTGGCGTGCTGACTCCGGCTTCTCGCAACGCCCTGGTGGCCTCATATCCGTTCATATTGGGCATCTGTATGTCCATGAGTATCATGTCAAACGGCTGAGCAAGCCCTTCGGTGACCGCCTCGGTGCCGTCTTTAGCTGTCGTTACCTCAAGCCCCATTCTTTCCAGCAGCGACTCGACGAGCATCTGGTTGGTCATAGTATCCTCAACAACCAATACTCGGCCGGTGAGTTTGGATTCGGCAACCAGCTCAGCGATGTCGCCTTCCTCCATGCCTGGCTCGTCGCCCAAATCTTGCTTGTCAGCATACGGGGGCTCTGCTACATCGAGACTTGTAGGCACTATAAGTGAGAAGACCGAACCTTTGCCTTGCTCGCTGCTGGTTAGAGAGACTCGGCCGCCGAGCAGCCCTGCCAATCGCTTGGTGATGGCCAGCCCCAGCCCGCTGCCGCCGAATTTGCGTGTGGTGCTGCCGTCCGCCTGTCTGAAGGACTCAAATATTACCTCCTGCTTTCCAGGAGAGACACCAATCCCCGTGTCTTCTACATCAAAACGAATATAGGGCTTATCGTCATCTTCCTGGAGGCTGACATTCACGAATACGTGTCCTTTCTCCGTGAATTTGACAGCGTTGCCCACAAGATTCAACAGACACTGACTCAGGCGCGTCGAATCGGTGCGCATCCGCCCGGGCACGAGGCCTTTTTCTCTGAAACCGAATTCCAAGCCTTTTCGCATGGCCGCCGGTCTCATGAGAGATTCAACCTTGGCGCACAACCTCTCAACCGAACACTCGGTTACGTCTAAATCCACCTTGCCGGTCTCGATCTTGGAAAACTCCAGGATATCGTTGATTAGCTCCAGCAGGTGCTCACCACTGGTGCGAATCGTGCCGATCCAGTCCAATTGCTCGTCTGTCAAGGCCTCCGAAGCCAGTATTTCGCTAAAACCAATAATTGCATTCATCGGCGTACGAATCTCGTGACTCATGTTGGCCAGGAATTCGGTTTTGGCCATACTGGCCGCCTCGGCTTGAGCAGCCATACGGTTAGCCTTCTCGGTGGCTTCTACAAGCTGCTCGTTAATCTTCTCGGCCTGCTCTTTGGCTTGCCGTAACTCCACCTCGGCCTGCTTACGCCTGGTAATGTCGGTTGCTATTCCAAGGATTGCGTTTTCTCCGCCATATTCTATTAATCTCGTCGTAAGTATCGCGTCCAATCTTTTACCTTCTTTGGTGATAAGTCCATACTCGTAAGGGCTGATATCCTGCCCCTTCGTATGCCTGCCGAAGCTCCGTCTCACCGAATCCCTCGACTCCGGTGCGATTAAGTTCAGGAAGTCGAAATCAGGAGCATAAAACTCCTCTCTCTTATATCCCATGACCTCTTCACATTTCGCATTGGCATATACCACCCTTGCCTTCTGGTTGATGAAAATCATGTTTGGTGACTGCTCTGCAAGATTTCTAAACTTTTCTTCAGATTCTTTTAGCGCCCTCTCCGCCCGCTTGCGCTCGGTGATATCGCGTACTATCGCTTGCAGATAGGCGCGGTCTTCCAGATCGACACGATTAACGGTGACCTCAACATCGAAAGCAGTTCCATCCGGGCGGCAGTGTGTCCATTCGAAGAACTG
This sequence comes from Planctomycetota bacterium, assembly GCA_023128595.1. Lineage (GTDB taxonomy): Bacteria > Planctomycetota > Phycisphaerae > Sedimentisphaerales > Anaerobacaceae > DAOVRL01. Next base: position 4,699 of record JAGMDR010000196.1, read on the forward strand.
CGGCCTGCCTGCCATGGCAGCGTCGGTAATTTCACGAACTCTTTGCGCCGACGATCTCCCGTCCGGCTGCAGCGGGGGTGAGAAATCGGCGGGCGACTTGCCGACCACATTTTTCTGCCTGCATTCAAACATATCCAGTGCCCGAGAATTGCACTGCACAAAACGGGCGCCCTCGTCGGTTACTTCCACTGTAAAAATGCCGTCGCTCGCTGCCTCAAAAAGGGTTCGATATTTCTCCTCGCTCTTGCGCAGCGCCTCCTCGGCTTTCCTCAAGGCCACCAACTCTTTTTTAGCGGTGATATCGTAAAGTATTCCCTGACTTCCGTTGATTTCGCCGTGGGCATTTCTGGTGAGGGTGGAAAAGAGAGTGACGTATTTTTTTCTGCCTTTGGCGGTTTTGAGCTCCAGCTCCTTGATTTCCGCACTGCCTTTCTTGAGCTCACGCAGAAGCTGGGTGCGCCTCTTTGGATTGCACCAAAACCGTTCAGGCAAAAAGGGTTGATTGATGAACTCTTCCGGTCCGGAAACTTCAAACAATTTCACAAACGCCGGGTTAACGTAGGTTGTATTGGCCTCAAGGTCGACGGTATAAATGCTGTTATCGGCATTCTCCAGTGATCTGAAGTTCTTTTCTTCCTCTTCCTGTAATTTCCTTTTTACCGCTCTGAAAATGTCCGTTTGACTCACAATCCCACAGAGGCGTTTACCATCCATGATGACCAGTCTGCGCACCTTCATTTCATCCATCATCCTGCCGGCACTGAAGATGGAGTAATTGGCGGGTATAGTCTTGACCGGAGAAGACATAACCTCCCCCATCTTGACGTCAGCCGGGTCCCTTTGCTGTGCAACCACTCTTTTGAGCAGATCCCTTTCTGTAAGCACGCCGACCACCTTCTCTTGGTCCAGGACCGCAACGCATGAGATCCCCCTCTCGGCCATAATTTTGGCAGCCTCTGTCACACTCGCATTTACCTGCGTCACAGCTACGTCGGTGTTCATAATCTCGGCGACCTCTCTCCACATTCCATAAGCCGTGAGGGCCCGGACCAGGTCGGTTTGCGTCACGACCCCGACCAATTTCTCCTCGTCCAGCACCGGCAGCCGCTTAATATGCTTGTCACTCATAACTTTACCGGCGTCAAGGACGGACAGCTTGGAGGATACACTTTCCACGGAACGAGACATTATCTCGGCCACCTTCGTGCCCCGGAAATCCTTGCCTTGAACCACAGCCCTTTTGAGGATGTCTGTCTCGGTAAGTATGCCTGTCAGACGCACATCATCTACGACGACGAGACACGAAATATTCTTCTCAGACATCATCTTAGCCGCTGCAACCACTGTTTCATCCGACGATATGGCAGCCACATCTTTGCTCATCACATCCGCTGTCTGCCGCCAAGTCCGGGAGAAAGTCATCAAGCAATCGAAAGAAACGTCCTTTTGCTCGGTTTCCATTGAATCACTGCGTCGCTTCCTATTGTTCATCAGTTTTTCCTTATATCAGCGACAGAGCACTATTTGTGTTCCGCTGCTGCATTGGCACGGCATAGTTCATTTATGCGTGCGCCACCACAAAGCGCCCGGCAGTATGTCCGGTGCCTGGGCGGTATTGCTTATCGTAGTAGCTTCGCAAATTAGGCCTTCAAGAGCTACTTTTCACGCGGTCTTTGCGCAATCAGAGTATCGACAGATGTTAAGGCAACAATAAGAAGCAACAAACGCAGCTATTGGGCAAATGGCCGGTAAGCCGACAAACAGGGCCGAAACCTGCGCTTTTTGTGGCAGAGACCCTGAGGATGGTTCCGATAATCAACCTGTTTGGCGAAGCACGAATATGCCGCCAATGTTTCCCTGGAATCGGTTTTCAGAGGAATTGGTTATGTGCCTTTTCCCGGGCTATTGTTGTTGACGGGCCGTGCCCGGGATAGACAATAGTCTCGCCGGGCAAAACACAGAGCTTTTCCTTTATGCACTTGACCAACTGGGCGCAACTTGCGCCCGGAAAGTCGGTTCGCCCGATTGACTCGGCAAACAACGCGTCGTCCGTAAAGACAATCCCCTCGGCCTTTGAATACAGGCATATACCGCCCGGCGTATGGCCGGGGGTATGGAGCACCTGCAACTTCACGCCAGCCTGCTCGATGCAAATTCCGTCCTCCAGACAGACATCGGCAGGCTCTGTAGTAAACGCGCTGCCCATCACACCGGACAGGTTGATCCCAGGATCTAAGAGCATTTCGCCATCAAGCTCGTGGATGAAGACTTTTGTATTGGGATGATCTTGACGCAATGCCGCTACACCTGCAATATGGTCTATATGGCCGTGCGTTAGAACCACCGCAACCGGATTTAGTTTATGGTCCCGGATAAATTTGGTTAGCTCGCCGGCCCCCAAACCCGGATCCACAACCAGACAATCCGCCGCCGCTTCATTACTGCGGAGCACATAGCAGTTGGTCTCGTACACACCCAGCACCAAACGGTCTATTTTCATTTCGCAGCTCCTGTAAAAGGCGTTTAGGCTAACACAAATGCCATTTGCCGTCAATAAAGTCTTTGTCCTTGACCGGCAGCTCCAATTTTGTTAGTTTGCCTGGGCCTTAATTAGTGGCAGAGTGTGTATGGAAAAGAGGAATTGAGTCCTACACGCTAATCATTGCACGCTGTATTATGGAGCAGTTTATCGAATGAAGGCGTTCAGACGGGTATTCAAGTATGTCTGGCCGCAATGGCCTCGGCTGATAGCCGTTTTTGCCAGCGCAATGCTGATAGGGATTCTTTTTTCGCTGAGCTTTGCGACAATTGTGCCTCTTTTGAAGGTCATGATGGGCGAAGAGGGTCTGCACGGCTGGGTGGACAGAAATGTGTGCAACTGGCGGTACGGAATGGATTTCTATATACCTGAGACAACCGATTTTACCGAGGATGGTGATAGTGATATGGCGTACCATCTGCTTATAACCAACATTGAGAGAGAAAGCTGGGCTGACAAAGCGGGGCTAAGAGAGGCAGACAGAATTATCGGTGCGGGGAGCGTTCCGGCGGGCGACGGTCTGGATAAGGTTTTCCGTAGTCGGCTTCTTGAGGAGCTGGCGACAACGGACAGCCGAACCATACGAGTACAGATTAAGCGGGCTGATAACGAAGGTCTGTTTAAGCCCGGAGAGGTTGAGCTGACGGCGCCGGCCAAGGCCTTTTACGTCAACTGGGCTCAATCAGCGGTGGGGTTTGTCAAGCGAGGCCGGGAGAGGTCTAATAAGCAGCCGACCGTGATTTTCATAATTCTTGCGATGGTAGTGGTCACAATCGTTCGATGCGCGGCAACGTTCCATCAGAAGTATCTTGCCGAGAAGGTGGTCCGGGTGGCGGTTACCCAACTGCGTGAAGATGTTTTCGGTCATGTGATGGAGATGCCGATAGGATTTTTTGACCGTGAAGGCGCCAGCGATACGATCAGCAGGATGATACGGGATATAGCACAAACCGGTCAGGCGGTGAAAATATTGTTGGGCAAGGCGCTGCGCGAGCCGATGAAGGCCCTTGGCACTTTGTCGGTGGCGTTGCTGCTTAGCTGGAAACTGACACTGATATTCCTGGGCTGCGCGCCGCCGGCAATTTGGCTTGGTGTTGTGCTTGGCAGGAAGATCAAGAAGGCTACGAAAAAGTCTCTTGTGATTTGGGCGACTATGCTGGGAAAGCTTGAAGGGCTGGTGGGATCGCTGCGTGTGGTGAAGGTTTATAACCGGCAGGAGCATGAGCGTTCGGCCTACAAGCAAGTGAACAGGAAACTGTTGAAACGAACGCTCCGAATTGCCAAGGTTAACGCGGCGACAGGGCCTATCATGGAAGTGCTGGGTATGCTGGCAGGTTCGGCAGCGCTGCTGGTCGGCGTTCACTGGGTTATCAGTGCCAATATGCAGTCGAGCTCATTTTTTGGCCTCTTGATAATGCTTGGGACTACTGCTGAATCGGTCCGAAAGACCAGCGATGTCTGGAATAAGATTCAAATGTCTAATGCGGCCGCGGAGCGTGTTTTTGTAATCGCCGATGAGCCCGTTGAGAAGGAGAAAGTCGATGCGACAGAGCTTGCGCCGATGACGCGGAAGATTGAATTTGAAGACGTGGTATTCACGTACCCCGGCTCAGACAGTCCGGTGCTCAAGGGCATAAATCTTTCGGTAGAAGCGGGGCATAATGTTGCGATTGTGGGGCCCAACGGCTCCGGCAAAACGACGCTCGCAAATCTGATACCGAGGTTCTACGACCCGGACAGCGGGCGGGTTCTGATTGATGGAAAGAATATACGCGATGCAACGCTGTTTAGTCTGCGAAGCCAGATTGGAATGGTCACGCAAAACGTCACGACATTCAATAACACCATAGCTGCAAACATCGCGTATGGCAAGGCCGACGCCACCAAAGAGGAAGTAGTCGCCGCAGCCAAGCGCTCGTTCGCCCATGAGTTTATCGCTCCACTGCCCAACGGCTACGATACAATCATCGGTGAACAGGGCGCCGGACTCAGCGGCGGGCAGTTGCAAAGAATCGTCATTGCCAGAGCCATCTTGAAGAACCCCGCAATCCTCATTTTCGACGAGGCTACAAGTCAGGTTGACGCCGACAGCGAAGCCAAGATTCACAAGGCCATCGAAGAAATTATGCAGGACAGGACCAGCTTCATAATTGCACACAGATTCAGCACCGTCATTAGTGCAGATGTGATAGTGGTGATGGATAACGGCCGGATCATCGCTCAGGGCCAGCACGACAGCCTGATGCAGAGCTGCTCACTCTATCAAAGTCTATACGAAACGCAACTGGTAAAAGCATGATATGGAAACGCAGATGCTCAATCAAAACCGCAAATCACCGCCGGAAAACAGCGAAACACCAGGCCGCTGCTCTGATCCGCCCCGGTGGGAGGAAAATTTCTCCGGGGCTACGCTGAAATTTCGCACTTTGATTTACGGTAAATTGTTTATCCTGCCGATTTAGACTGGGTGATGGAAGTTGAAAGCTTTGGAATCATGAGTTACACTGTCTTACTCTAATTTTCGAGTTGGGAAATACCTCTTGATCTTGCAGGGTCGAAACTATGGCTGAGCTCTTACGGCAGGAAAAGGCATACGAACTGTTCAAAAGGTATCATGGCAATCCAATATTGTCGGGGGATAACTGGCCTTATCCGACAAATGCGGTATTTAATCCGGCGGCAGCCAAGCTAAACACAGAAACTCTGCTGCTGGTGCGCGTCGAGGATATGCGAGGCTTTTCGCACCTGACCGTTGCACGCAGTGCCGACGGCTTTACCAACTGGGAAATCGACCCGGAGCCGACCCTCGAGGCGGACCAAAGCTCGCGAGAAGAAAAGTGGGGCCTGGAAGACCCCCGCATCATCTGGCTCGAAGAGCAGAAGCAATTCGCCGTCACCTACGTCTCTTTCAGCGAAGGCGGCCCGGTAGTCTCGCTGGCGATTACCAAGAATTTCAAGACCTTTGCCCGTCTGGGTTCTCTCTTGCCGCCGGAAGACAAAGATGCCTGCCTGTTCCCCCGCAGGTTTAACGGACGGTTTGCACTGATTCATCGCCCGATCGTCCGAGGTGAGGCCCATATGTGGATCAGTTTCTCACCTGATCTAAAGCACTGGGGCGACCACAGACCTCTGATTATGAGCAGGACGGCCTTTTGGGACTGCCACAGGGTCGGGCTGGCCTGTCAGCCGATTGAAACACCCCAGGGCTGGATGCTATTCTACCACGGTGTCCGCATGACCTCCGCAGGAGCCATATACCGTGTCGGACTGGCCCTTCTGGATTTGGAGGCCCCCTGGAGAGTCTTGCGCAGAGGCGATGAATGGGTTCTCGGGCCGCACGCGCCATACGAGCGTATCGGTGATGTAAGCGACGTCGTTTTTCCCACCGGCGCTGTCGTTCACAAAGAGACCGACCAGCTCAACCTCTACTATGGCGCGGCCGACAGCACAGTCGCCGTCGCAACAGCCAGTTTGAGCGACTGCATAGACTACGTAATGTCCTGTCCGGAAGTGAATTCGTAAAACTCCCCACAAGCAAAATACGCTCTCTCGATAGCCCCCCTCTTCCAGTGTGTTTATTGAACTGCCGCTTCCTCACCGGTCATACTGCCGATATCCTGGTCTTCAGCACCCATGATGCCTATAAGCAGGTTGTGGAAACTACGCGTCATTGGAGGGGCACTGCCGGTGAATTCCTTCCAAGCCAGATTCGCGGTTTCGGCGGCAAGCTTGTATTCCATAATCACGCTCTGCGTGTACTCATTGTTTGCCCTGGTGATCGCCTCGCTGTATTCGTTGAAAACGCTAAGCACCCTCTTAGCCATTATGCGGGATTTGAGAAAGGAGCCTATCAGCGCAAGCGCCAGGGCAAAGGCAATCGAAGCGTACTGTGAGCCTGCTCCACCGGCCTCTGTCTCCAATTCCGGTATCTCGAAAAGCGCCTTGACAATCCAGAATACCAGCATGACAAGGATATAGCCGAACCCGCCGATCGCGAGCAACTGGCAACCGCCCTTCAGGAAACCCACGTGTTTTTCGATCTCTGCGATCCTACGTATCATATCGTCTTTCTTCTGTTCGGCAGCAGCTATACTTTTGCTGAGGTTGCGCTTTCTTGTTGCTATTCCCCTGGCCAGTGAGTTGGCTGCCATACGCAGATGCAAGCAATAAATGCCTTCGGCACTATTCTCCGGAAAGAAGCTCATCATATTGTTGAACTGCTTGACGGCAACCTGGCCGGACTTGCGCAGCGCAGAACCCTCGCAATTATCCGCAAGATACAGGTTGTAGCCCGCTTCGACAGCAACCATCGGGTAGATGTCTCTTGCGGCTATTCCTGGAGTTTTCGTTTTTTCCGCCATCGCATTTTTCCCCTTCGCCATAGAAACAATACATTCATCCCTGCGATGCTTCCGGGAATATGACCTATTACGCCTACCGACCAAGCAAGCCGCCTCAAAAAGTGCTATCCGCCCTGTTGACCGACACCTATCGAAATCACGCTCGCCGCTTCCATAGCGTATTTTGCCTTCTTATCGATATTCATAACCAGGTAACTCATCGGCAGCCGATCACTGTGAGGAAAGCTTATTATGATTCTGCCGACTTTGAATAACCTTAGAATAACATCTTCCGTGTCTACGCTGACCCGAAAATCTTTCCTTTGAATACCTCTCTCGGTTTCTGAAAGGCCGCTTTGTATATCCAGTCTATTTGGAGCCATTGCAATATACTCAAACAGCCCTGCTATCCAGATCAATCTAAGGAAGAAGAACCCGACATAGGCCATCAAAAGGTATCCTAAAGGATCAACTTTGACCCCGAGATGCTTAAATTGCTCAAAGAAATTCAGGAATATGTCAATGCCCATCAGCAAAAGGATTAAACACAACCCGCCAATGGCCAGGAGCAAAACAAGCACGCGAGTGGGGGTTAGCTTGAATACCACAACCGCTGCATTCAAGCAGAAAAATCCAAAGGTATATCCTCCAAGAGCACGGTGGACCATTGAATTGGCCGCGCCTTCGGGAATTGCCCAGTTGATGATATAACCTACAATACCGCAGAAAACCACTATTGCCATTGAAGGTACAAAAAGAATCAGCCATGACCAATCAAAGGTAGTCAACCACACGTTTATGTTCGGGTCTTGACGCAGCTCATTGTCTCTCTCTATTCTTATCCTGACACTCTTGGTCTTTCCCAGAGTAAAGACAATGAAGACGGCAGCAAGCGTAATGCCAACAACGATGTAAGACGAAATCATTCTAAGCGAGACCCACGAAAACTCCTCCGCAGTCACAATGTTTCGGATCATACAATAATATCCGAGAATAACCGCGACCCACACATCCGAGAAAAGAAGTATAATCTTCAGGAAATACTTTTTGGCCGGTAGTATTACTCCCTTCGCTTTTACATCTTCAACAATCTGTTCTGGTTGAGCGCAAGGGGCCGTTCCCCCCGCAGCACTTATTTGTTCAGGAGCAGCTCCGTCTTGCCCTTGACCATTTTCTTGCTCGTTCATGATATTTCATCCTTTCCCGAATCAGTAAGCTAAGGCTTCGGTATCGAAAACAGTATCTCCACAGAACTACTTACACACTCAATCCTGCGGCTGCTGTCGAACCTCTGTCATCCAGAGCGCCGTCCGAACCTTTGTGAGTCATAGTATTATGCCCCGAAACCCGGGTAACGTCAAGTTCGTAAGTGAGAATAGGCCGCCGGAGGGTGCCGGTCGCCTTCGCAGCCAAGATTGCGGATACTAACCCGGATTTCTCATTAACCGCAGAGATCCTTGGCGCGGCTTCGCTTCGCTCAG
>JAGMDR010000197.1 GCA_023128595.1 Planctomycetota bacterium
TGTGAGGGCGGATAGTCAAATGACTACGAGCTTTTTTATGATACAAAGCTGGATGCTCGTTTCTGGATGCACGAATTCTGTGTCCTGTATTCTGTGTTCTGCCTCTTATGCTCAATTCGACGACTCGTCTTCCAACGTATCAAGGCCCATAATGACATCGTGCATAAGCATCATCAACCTTTGCGGTCCGGCCGTTGCCTAACGGTATCTGTTTCATTATTCTCTCTTATTGGGCTGGTATGCGGGCGGAGAGTGCGGTAGAATACGTTAGTGTGAATGTTCAAAATGGAAATTCTCAAAACAAACGCAACGATGGCTTTTTATGCTCATAGGGCAAGAGATTGCCACGGCCCTCCCGGCTACGGCGAAGGCCTTTGCCGAGACGAGTCGGGCCTCGCAATGACATTTCGCGCAGCTTTTCTGCAGAACATGTCACTGTTGGTTGTTTTGTTAATCCTCCATATCTTTTGTCCCGCCAGTCAAGGTGCGCTGAAAGGAGGGTGTTCAAAGGTAAATATCACTCCTCCATTAGGGATTCGGCTTATCGGCTCCAAAGGCAAGCCGAGTGATGATATACTCGACGAACTTTACGCCAAAGCGCTGGTTCTCAATGACGGCAACAATACTATAGCAATCGTCTCGGCCGATTTGCTGTACACGCCTTTGGAAGAGATTACTAATCCGGTACGAAGAATCATTAAAGAGAAGACCGGTATCCCCGAACAGAATGTCCTGGTTTGTGCCACGCATACTCACTCCGGACCGGAAGTTTTTACCAGATCAAAGCTCAGGCCGGAGCAAGTGGTTCCCGCTTCCAAGATTGACCAGTCCTATCTTGAGACACTCATAAAAAAGATCGCCAGTTCAGTACTTCTTGCTCACAAGAATATGCGAGAAGTAAGAATAGGCGCCGCAAAAGGCGAAATTCCTGAAATAGTTTATAATCGAAGGCCAAAGAGCGGCAACGGTTCCGTAGAAATGGCATTTACCCTCCCGCCGGAAGTTGCTGCGACAAAGAAAATAACGACAAGCGCTGAAGGTTGTGTGAAAGTGACGTTTACATTTCCCGATGAGGAGACTGAACTGGATTTCGGACCCATTGACCCGGAGGTATGCGTGCTTAGAATCGAAGATGCGAACGGCCAAATCGTCGGTTCGGTTGTCAATTTTGGCTGTCACCCTGTTTGCATATATCCGTATTTGAGTACCGCGATATCGGCCGATTATCCCGCATACGCGACGCAGGTTGTTGAACGGATGGAGGGAGGTACTTGTCTTTTTGCCCTGGGACCGGGGGGTGACTTAGTACCCATCCGCAGAGGAGTAAAGCCTCGCCGGCAAATCGGCAAGGCATTAGGGGGCGAAGCGCTGAGGAGACTTCAGTTTGTAACCACCGCCGGCAGCGTCGATTTAAGGGCCCTTAAAAGGGACATAGCGTTTCCCATAAAAAAGGCCCCCTCGTCCGATGATGCCATCGATGAGGCGACTGCGGACTGCGTAAGCACTGAGATTCAAGTCTTGAGACTTGGGGACATTTATATTTTGGGGCTGCCCGGGGAGATTCTGGTTGAGGTAGGTTTGGAGATCAAAAAAAGGGCGGGCATAGAGAGACTCTTTATTATCTCGCTCAGTAATGATTCGATTGGCTATGTCTGCCACAGCCAGGCTTACGAAGAGGGAGGATATGAACCGGGTTCGGGAACCAATCTTGCAAGAGGGGCGGGTGAGCTCATGGTAAAGCAGGCTTTGGACCTCATCGACCGGATCAGGTAGATAGCGTTTTTCCAATGACCCCTGACACCAAGAGCCAATGCCTAAAACCAGCGCGAATGCTGGACCGACTTTTTGTGGTCGAGGACTTCTACTACCTATGCGAGTTTGCCTCGGTTCTCATAGATTTTCAATATGGCATTTGCGATGTCATCCATATCTTTTTTGGTGGTAAGCAGAAGTCTCTGACTCAGCCAAACCGCCTCTTGGCAGAGTTGATCATTATCGGGATAGTGGTTGTCTCGGCGATATCTCTTCAGTCTCGCTTCCGAATAAAGTCTCTTGTAACCCTTTGAATTTAAAGCGTCTTCAACCAAGCCGTCTTTATTCTGGGGGCCGTATCCTCCGGAACAGGGAATGCCTTCGGCCCCAAGGGCCGCCAGCAATTTGCTTCGCGGAATGTTGTTGAAGTGCTCCTTTTTGTAGCGGAACGGATACAAATGGTATGCCGCTCTGGTTACACCTTCATACAGTTTGTGGGGCATAATCCCGGGGATGTCTTTGATTTTCGAGGTTAGATAATGGGCGTTTTCACCCCGCGTTTGAGTATCTTTTTCAAGGCGTTTCATCTGGGACATCAATATGACCGCCTGGAATTCCTGCATACGGCGGTTACTTCCTCTAACAGGGTAACTGCTGGTTCTTTTTACCTTTCCGTATGGTCTGCCGCAGTTGTGGAAAGAGTAACATCTGTCCATGATTTCCTCATCATTGCCCACAATGGCACCACCTTCCCCGGCCGGGAGGTGTTTGGAGTTCTGGAAACTGAAACAGCCCAGATCGCCTAACGTGCCGCACTTTTTACCTTTCCACTCCGCCAACCACGCCTGGCAGGCGTCCTCTATCACCAACAGGTTATGTTTTTGGGCGATCGCGTTAATTCTGTCCATATTCGCCGGCAGCCCCAGAATGTGCACAGGCATAATCGCTTTGGTGTTCTCGTTGATTCTTTCTTCGATCTTGTCCGGATTTATCTGGAATGTTTCAGGGTCGGTGTCGGCAAATACCGGAAGGACTTTGGACAGAAAAAGTACATTATACGTGGCGATAAATGTATAAGGCGAAACGATAACTTCGTCTCCTGCATCTATGCCCAGTATGTGGAGAGCAACAAGCAAAGCGGTAGTACCACTGGCCGTGGCCAGACAGCGCCTCGTTCCCATCAATTTGGCATACGCTTGTTCAAATTCTGAAACCTTGGTTCCCCGGCCCCGATACCAATTTCCACTGCGTAAGACAGAGAGAATAGACTCTTCGGCTGATCTATCCCAGATTGGCCAGGAAGGCCAGGATTTGGTTCTGACCGGCTGACCGCCGAGGATTGCAAGTTTACCTGCTTTTTTGCCTGCTTTCCCATACGCAGGAATCGCACCGGAGGCAACAGAAGCGATTGCGCCTGCTGATGCCGCAGTCAAAAACTGTCGTCTGGTTACGCTGTTTTCATCCATTTTTAACCCCTTTCGCTATTTACGCATGCCGAATGTAATCCTTTTCCACTATACCAGTTTACCCCGATTCTCATAGATTTTCAAGATGGCGTCTGCTATGTCATCCATATCCCTTTTCGTTCCGAGCAGGAGACTATGGAAAAACCACACCGCTTCTTTGCATAGCCGGTCATTGTCCGGACAGTGATTTTGTTCACGGCAATTGTCCAGTCTCTGCTTTGAGTACATTTTCCGAAAATTCCTCGATCTTAGAGTACGTTCAAAGAAGGGGTCTTTGTTTATTGGGTTATATCCGCCCGAGCAGGCAATACCTTCGGCCTTCAACGCGGCAATAAATCTTCCGCGTGAAAGACCATCAAAGTCTTCCTTTTTATATCTGAAAGGGTACAGATGGTATGCCGCCCTGGTCGCGCCTTCATACAGTCTGTGCGGAATAATCCCGGGAATGTCTTTGATTCTTGAGGTCAAATAGTTGGCGTTCTCGGTACGGGTTTGAGTCTGTTCTTGCAGACGTTTCATTTGGGCAAGTAGTATAGCGGCCTGGTATTCAGCCATTCTGCATTTGGTGCCCAAGCGGACATATCCACTGAGTGTCAGCATCGTTTCGCCGTAAGGCCTTCCGAAGTTATGATACGAGTAACATTTGTCCATAATTTCATCATCGTCTCCCAGAATAGCACCTCCTTCTCCACAGGGCAGATTCTTAGAGTTCTGGAAACTGAAGCAGCCCAGGTCTCCTAACGTGCCGCACTTTTTGCCTCTCCATTCCGCAAGCCATGCTTGACAGGCGTCTTCCACGACGAGCAGATTATGCTTTTTGGCAATTGCATTGATTCTGTCCATATTCGCCGGCAGTCCCAGAATATGAACCGGAAGGATCGCTTTGGTGTTTCCATTAATTTTGTCTTCAATTTTATCCGGATTTATCTGAAATGTCTCGGGGTCGGTGTCAACCATGATTGGCAGGGCGCCGGAAAGAAAAATCACGTCTATTGTTGCAATAAACGTATATGGGGGGACAAGAACTTCATCTCCAATACCTACTCCAAGTACGTGGAGTGAGGTAAGCAGGGCATTAGTGCCGTTTGTAGTAGCCAGACAGCGCTTGGCTCCCATCAGTTCAGCGTACTTTTTTTCGAATTCTGAGACCACCTTATTTCTTGACCATATTCCGCTGCGCAGCACAGAAAGAACCGCCTCTTCGTCGTGGTTTTTGTCCCATATGGGCCAGCCGGGAAAGGATTTGGTGCGAACCGGGTGACCGCCCAGAATTGCCAGTTTGCCTGCTTTTTTGTTTGCGTTTGCGTAGGCAGGAAGCGCCTTTGAGGCAACAGCAGCGATGGCACCTGCTGATGCCGTAGTCAAAAACTGTCGTCGCGTTACGCTGTTCTTCTTCATTTCTACTTCCTTTCACCTATACGTAATTACCTTTGCCATAGATACTTACAACGTCAAAGGAGTCCATTTGCCCGCTGGCGTTCTCGAATACTAAAATTGTAACACACAGACGTTAATATGCAACTCGAATCTTCGAGAATCTTGTGCTGCCCACAAGCAAGGAGCCCACCGAGATGGGAGCTTCTTTCTACTCGCACGGACAATGCGGGCGTTGCGCTTCCGGGCTTTGCCTATTCAACTTCAGTTGCTCTTCGACGCCCGCACCTTTTTGACCAGTTCGTGCACTTTGTCTATGACCCGCGTCTCGACCGAAGGTGCGAACGGCCCGGGCAGCTCGGTGTATCGCATCGCGCCGCCGCCTTCATAACCGCCTTCCTTCAGGACGCGCAACGAAGGGACGTAGCCGAAGACGTCGTTCGAATACGCGCCCACCCAAACAGTCCGATCCGTCAGTTCCGCTTTGAGTCGCAGCGAATAGTCCACGACCACTTCGCCGGCCAGCCCAACAAGAGTCAGGTCGTCGCCGAATTGAACAACCTGCACCAGATACGGGTAGGTCGTGCGAATCTTGCCGGTTTCGTCCAGCTCTTTTAGGAGTATTTCCGCATGTAGGCGTTCGTATTTGTTGTCAGACTTCGCCTCCTCTTCGAGCTGCTCGCGGCTGGGCGGCTCGGCAAACTCAAGCGTCACCGTTTCCAAAACAGCTTGAACCGGTCCCCGGACAGGCCGGGCCTGGCTAATCAGTGCTGCTTCGACTGCGTTGGCCAATGCACGACCATGCTGCTCGGCCAGGGCCAGCGTTCCACGAGGGTACGGGTTTTGGTCGCCGCCGCAGCCGCTTATGAAGAAGGCCGTTGCCCCGGGATGCGCCTCTTCCAGATACTGTTGGGCGAAACCGGCGTAATCGCCGCAGAATTTGTAGAAGCTAAGCGTAGTGTTATGGCAGGCGTATCCGAACATAACGGCTCGCAATTTCCCGTCCGCGCCGTCAACCCGCAAAACGGGAACATCGTGATCGACAGGGCTGTCAGGGTTGGGTGAGATACGATAGCCGCGTTCGGTTTTCGATCGACGGTTCATCGCAAAGCCCGCTCGAGCGTGCGTGTAAGCCAGTCGCCCGGGCGCCGGCTTGTCCAGCGCTTCACCGATCAGTTGCACCAGTTTTTTCTGAAGATGTTGGCTGTACTCGCGGCACTGCTGAATCTGCTCCGGTGTCAGACCATAAAAGGAATTCCCGTAGATAGAATCCCTGGACTTGTGCAGCACCGGCCCGCAATGAGTATGTGAGGCGTTAATCAGCAGTCTTGCCGGGTCGAGCTGGTAGCGCTGCTTGACCTCTTTTTCCAGCCAATCGCGCATCTCGCGGTTGATGCCAATCAAATCAACCGCCACGATTACCAGCCTGCCGCCTTGAGCATCTTCCAATGCCAGCGCCTTGGCGTACAAATCATGTATCTTTCCTTCCGAGGGTTTTGTTCGCGCTGCGTACCCGGCCATCCACATCGACTGCTCCGGAGTAATCGCAACCGAAGCAATGCCGGCCTTCCACTCAGCTTGCTGCTGGTTTGCCATAGCGCAAGGCAGCTTAGCCACATTCCGGCCTATCAGACCGGCTACGGCGACCAGGCACAAAGCCGGTATCAAACCGGACCTCTGCGGTTTTCCCCGCCGAACGTCGATGGCTTGTAGATTCATTTCACTGCTCCTTACGTTGGACTCATCGGTCTAATACAAGAGCAAGTACAAACAAGACTTTTGTAATGATACACAAATCGTTAGCCCAATTCCAACCCATTCTGTCGGAATTCCACTTACTGTTGGTGCGGGAACCCGAAGGGGGCCGACGTCCGGCAGCAGGACTTGGGCTGTCTCTTGGCCTATATCCTGGAAGTGTTGAACTCCGCCGGTTCGCCACTGCTTCGTTGCTAATGGGATGTTTAGCCTTGCAGAGTTGGCTGTCGGCCTCTACAATACTCGCGGCAATCAATATGTTGGAGGTGCATATATGTTGGGTGTCAGACTCGTTGACTGGATGGTCATTATCGTTTACCTGGTTGGTATTACCTTCATCGGCCTCTGGGCGGTCAAAAAGGTCCGCAGTTCCGCCAGCTTCTTCATCGGCGACCGCAAGTTTGGAAAATTGATGATGGCGTTTTTCATGTTCGGTTCAGGGACACACTCCGACCAGGCAGTCAGCGTCGCCGCCAAGACCTACCGGGCCGGCGCTTCGGGCATCTGGTACCAATGGCTCTGGCTCTTTGTCACCCCGTTTTTCTGGCTAATCGCACCGTTTTTTCGTCGAATGCGGGCCGTAACCACCGGGGACTATTTTGAAGTCCGTTACGGTCGCAGTGTCAGTGGTCTTTATGCCCTGATGGGGATTCTGCAACTTCTGGTCGCGATCGGAGTTATGCTCAAAGGCTCCGGTGCGGTGGTCGAGGCCGTCTCAGGCGGCGCCATAAGTTCCAGGCTCGCCATCATAGCTATGACCGCCATTTTTGTCGTTTACGGAGTTGCCGGCGGACTGGCCGCTGCTATCGCAACCAACTTCATCCAGGGCATCCTGACCATCGTTTTGTCTTTCCTCATTCTGCCGTTTGCCTTGGCCAAAGTGGGCGGCATGAGTGGTCTGCGGGAGTCAATCGGGGATCCGGCCATGCTTTCCCTCGTAGCTCCGGGTGAGATCACCTTCTTTTTCATCGCCGTTATCGCCTTCAACGCGCTGGTCGGCTGGGTGACAATGCCCGAGACCATGGCAAACTGTGCGGCCGGAAAAACGGAAATGGAGGGGAGAATCGGTGTGACCGTGGGAATATTCGGCAAACGGATATGCACCGTTGCCTGGATGCTCACGGGGCTGTGTGCGGTGGCTATCTATGCTGACGCTAAGCTTGAGGACGTGGACCTTGTCTATGGCCAGATGGCGCGCGACCTTCTGCCGGGCATTGCGCCCGGACTGATTGGATTGTTCATCGCCTCTATGCTGGCTTCCGTTATGAGTACCTGTGATTCGCTCATGGTAGTCGCTTCGGCCCTGTTTACCGAAAACATCTATCGAAAATTCCTGGTGCTCGGCAAAAGCGACAAGCACTACACGCTCATCGGCCGCACCGTATCTGTCCTGATAGTCGTCTGCGG
>JAGMDR010000198.1 GCA_023128595.1 Planctomycetota bacterium
TTCAGCTTGGAAAGCGTCGTAAAAGGCCTGGAGACCTTCTGGATGGTATCGGCTATGATGGGGATTGCCTTCTGGGTCGGGCTGTTCTGGCGTCGCGCCACGGTGGCGGCGGCCTGGGCCGCAACCGCGACCAGCTTCGGCCTATTACTTTTTACCAGTAGAATCGCGTTCGGGGACTATGTCCTTTGGGATTTCAACGCACACCTGGCCGGCAAACTGCCCGCCTTCATGGTCTGGCAGGGCGAGCTTTCCCTGCCGTGGCAGATGATTCTTTATTTGAGTGCCGGCTTTGTTGTCCTGGTTGTCGTGAGTTTGTTTACCAGGAGGGTTTCGACGAAGAGACTGGACCGACTCTATGCCTGTCTTCGCACGCCTATCGGTGCCGACGAGCCGGAAACCGAGCCCTTTACGCTCCCGTTCGGTGCCGAGCCGGCCCCCCGGAATGTGCTCATAGACCATCCAGATCTCGAAATACCCAAACCCAGCATAATTGGCCTTATCGGCTTCCTCGCTGCCTGGTTGGGCGTGGGTCTGCTGATCGGTGCAGTTTATTGGATAATACAATGGTAGCTTGCACGCTTTAGTGTTGTGCAGTATTCAAAACAAGATTCAGTGACGTAATTGAGCTCATTAAGAAAAGAGGGCCGGGCTATGGTGCGAGAATCTGTTTTGTCGGCGTTAGGCCTTTGCCTATTGGTTACTTGTTCCTGCGCCGACAGGGAGCAGCCAAAAGCAAAAAATGCTCCCAGCAAGGGCAAAGTAACTCTCGTGACCCTGGACCCGGGGCATTATCATGCAGCCTTGGTCCAGAAAAGCATGTACGAGCAAGTGGACCCCGTCGTTCACGTTTATGCCGCGGACGGCCCCGATGTGCGCAATTACCTCAACCACATTCAGAGGTTCAACAACCGTGCGGAAAAACCAACCGCTTGGCAGCAAGAAGTGCATACCGCCGATGATTTCCTGGAAAAAATGCTGGCCGAAAAATCCGGCGATGTAGTCGTAATATCCGGCAGCAACCGCAAAAAAGCCGAGTACATAAAGGCCTCTATCGATTCCGGCCTCAATGTTTTTTGTGACAAGCCGATGTGCATTGACGGGGCCGGCTTCAAGCTCTTGGAAGAGGCATTTGTCACGGCAGAGGAAAACGGCCTGCTGCTTTACGACATTATGACCGAGCGCTTTAACGTAACCTGCATCCTACAGAAACTTCTCGTCCTCAATAACGAGCTTTTCGGCGAGCTGCAAACCGGGTCGGTAGATAACCCGGCCGTCGTAAAGGAGAGCATGCATCACTTCTTCAAGTACGTCGCCGGCGCTCCAATCAAGCGACCGGCCTGGTATTTTGACACCGCCCAGCAAGGCGAGGGATTGGTGGACGTGACTACGCACCTTATCGACCTTGTGATGTGGACGTGCTTCCCGGACCAGCCAATCGATTGCCGAAAAGATATTGTGATGAAACACGCGCGGCGTTGGCCCACCATGATCACACGAAAGCAGTACGAGAAAGTAGTAAGATTGCCCGATTTCCCTGATTTTCTCAAAGGCAGGTTAAATGACGAAGGAATTCTGCCATATTATGCCAACGGAGAAATGATTTACACACTCAAGGGTGTTTGTGTGAAATTGTCGGTGAGCTGGAACTTCGAGGCGCCGCAAGGCGGTGGAGACACACACCATTCGCTGTTTAGAGGCAGCAAGGCGAATGTCATCATTCGCCAGGGCAAAGAACAGGACTATCGACCGCAGCTTTACGTGGAGCCGGTCGCCGGGACCAGTCCTGACGAGCTGGCCGCTTCTCTGAAGAAGGCTGTTGCCGAGCTGCAAAGCAGATACCCGGGCTTGAAACTCAAACAGGAGGAAAACTGCTGGCAAGTACTGATACCCGAAAAATATCGCATCGGGCACGAAGCTCACTTCCGATATGTTGCGGAAAGGTTTCTGCAGTACTTGGCAAAGGGCAGACTGCCCGAATGGGAAGTCCCCAATATGATATCGAAGTACTATATCACGACCAGGGCGCTCGAGTCGGCGCAGCGGTGAAACGGTCACAAAAAAATATGAAAGCAGAGCCGAACGAGATGGTCCGAGATGGACAGACAAAGACCAAGTTAGCACTGTTAGGTGGTGAGAAATCCGTTAAGTCGGAGCAGGCGGATATTTTCACGTGGCCCATCGTTACCGACCGGCACGAACAGGCGGTCCTGGAAGTTATGCGTGCTGGAAAGATGTCTGCTATCGAGGTAACGAAAGAGTTTGAGAAAAAGTATGCCCGCGTACTTGGCAGGAAATATGGCCTGGCTTATCATAACGGCACCGCGGCCATCTTGGGCGCCATGTACGGTTTGGGTATCGGCGTCGGCGATGAAGTGATCGCACCAAGTATTACCTATTGGGCATCTGTCGCGCCGCTATACACGCTGTGTGCCACGGTCATCTTCGCCGATGTGGACCCTGAGACCATCTGCATCGACCCAAAGGATATTGAGCATCGAATCACTCCGCGAACGAAAGCCATTGTAGTCGTCCATTACGCAGGTATGCCGGCCGATATGGACGCTATAATGAAAATCGCCGCCAAACACAATCTAAAAGTCCTCGAAGACTGTTCCCATGCTCACGGCGCCTTGTACAAGGGTAAAGAGATTGGCGCCTTTGGCGATGCCGCGGCTTTTTCCCTGATGACCGGCAAAGCCCTGGCCATAGGTGAGGGAGGGATATTGTTCACCGACGACCGAGAGATATATGAACGCGCACTTCTGTTTGGACACTATATCCGTCACGACGAGATCACATCGGAAGAACTCAAACCTTTTGCAGGATTGCCCTGTGGCGGATTCAAACACCGCATGCACCAGTTGAGCTCGGCTTTGGGACTGGTGCAGTTGGAGCTATATCCTCAACAGATGGCTCAGATCGACAGAGCGATGAACTATTTCTGTGATCTGCTTGAGGGTTCCGCCGGGATCAGGCCCATGCGGCCTGAGAAAGGCACAAATACCACAAAGGGCGGCTGGTACTATCCGCATTTCAAGTATGTGACGGAGGAGCTCGAAGGTCTCTCATTATCAAGATTCAGCGAGGCGGTGCGAGCAGAAGGCTCGATCTGCAATCCCGGCTGCAACAAGCCCCTGCACCTGCATCCGCTGTTCACAACTATGGATGTTTACGGACATGGCTGCCCAACGCGGATTGCCCATCTTGACAAGTCTGTGAAAATCGACCAGTACCTCGAAAAGCTGCCGGTCGCAG
>JAGMDR010000199.1 GCA_023128595.1 Planctomycetota bacterium
ATATAGGTTGCCCAGTTGTATTCCTTTATCCAGGTCTGCTCGACTTCCATAAGGTACTGGGCGTTATCTTCGCCATACTTTTGTTTGTACTCCTGGAGTAGTTTTTCGTAGCGTTCCTTGCTGGGCTGTTTGCCGGACTCTATCCAGCCTGGGCTGTACCAATAGACGCCGCGGTGGGAGTCGAAGTAGTCCTTGTATTTGTCTTTTGAGCCGAGCAGCAGTGTGACGCAGTCGTGGCCGCGGGGGACGACGATGGTGATTTTCGCGGCCAGGCCGACGATTCCGTTGCTGCACAGGCCGTAGCCGAGGAGAGAGGCGTCGTATGGCCGGTGCTGGATATCGATTGTGTTTTTCAGGGCTTTTTGGACCTCGGTGCGGAGCTTGTCCGGCTCATCGTGGAGGCCCTGCTCCATCAGGACGACGTCCACGAGATTCTTCGAGCGAGCGGCACAGAAATAGGCCTCCCTTTGCATTACCTTACAGACTATGAATTGAAGTTTCATGGGGTTTACTGTTTACTATTTTGACTCGCAAGAGGAGTCGGCCATCCCCAAGCTGCGCTTGAGGCTGCCACCCACTCGTATGGTCGTTGTGACGAATGGTAATTGAAAGGCGTGAGAAATCCAACAGGAAAATCGGTCTTATGGTTTGCAGACTTTACAGGGTCTTTTGCCGGCGTTGATTGCGTCCTTTCTGGTTTTGTAGCCTACGAGATTTTTGGGTGAGATTGTGCCGGCGAAACGGCAGTCGGGGCTGTGAAAGACCTTGCTGTTCTTGGAGGCGACGTATTTGTACTCGGCGGGCGGTGAGTCAGCGGGGCGCTCGGTGGTTTTCTTCGGAAGTATATTGACGTCGTTTGCATCGGAGGCTTGTTGATCAGGTGGGTTGGCGGCGGTCCAGGCGGCGGTGAAGACCTCAGTTTGCTGGAGGACTATCTGGGTCATTCTGGAGACGGTATGCTGGGAGGCTGCTACCTGCATTGGGTAGGCCTTTGTCCAGACGTTGGCCTTGAACATCGAAATGGGCTTGAAGTCCTGCGGAGCGGCGTTTCCTGGTGGCAGACAGACCGGTCTGGCCAGTGAGGTGCGGATGAGGAAGATGTACTGCCGGGCATCCTCGAGCTTGAGCATATCCACGTGAATGTTGAGCTGGGGGATGCGAAATGGCACGACTCTTCGACCGACGTAGTCCACGGGAGGTATTTTGATGCCGGCTTGCTTTAGCTTTTGCTCGACTTTTGTCCGGAGGTCTTTCCAGAGAAAGTTGTCTTTGATTAGCTCCGTACCGGAAGGCACGATGGCAACTTGCAGGGAATTTATGTGGCTTAGCTCGGGGTGCGCCCGGGCGATCAAGCCAGGTTGCGGTTCCCTGAACGGGGGCAGCTCTGTGCGGGACATAGCGGGGACGGATAGAACCACGATGAGAACGCTTGAGATTAGGTAATAGTTAGTGTGTTTCATAGTTTCCCTCTCTACGTATTTATCTCAACTGGTATCCAGCGCGTTTCGGACGGCGGCTTTCATTTTTGCCAGGCCGGTCTTGGCTACACTCAGGGGGTCCTGCTTCCAATAGGTTGGGTTGAACAGTTCGAGCGAAAGCACGGCGTGGCTGTTGTTTGCGTGCAGGTCGGCTATTATCTGGTCGAGCGGCGCGACGCCGTCGCCGGGAAAGACACGGTCACTGTCTCTTGCGGCGTCACGGGGTGGGTCGGCGGGGTAGTCGTTCAGGTGGAAGACCTGGATACACCTGGCGCTGATGGTTTTTAGGCCGTGGAAGTCTGAGCCGCCCTTGTAGATATGGAATACGTCGGGCAGCAGGCACGCCTTTGGATGGCCGGATTCGATGACGACGTACATCGACTGGCCTAATCGGTGGAGGTTCTTTGAGAAACCCCAGACCTCTATCTGCGGGACGACTCCGAATTGCTCACCGAGCTCTAACAGTGCGCGGTAGCGTTCGGCGGCCTTGTCGAGGTCCAGTCCCGGCTCGCGTGTGGCGCCGGCGGGCGGCGCTGCGATGCGCTTGGCGCCGATTTGAGCGAGGAGGTCCATTTCGCGCTCGGCTTGTTCGAAGGCCTTGGCACGCTGGGCGTCATCGTCGACAATCCAGCGAAAGAAGGATATGGCGCTTTCGACGGTTATGCCGAGGTCTTTGATTTGTTTTCTGAGGTCTTTTAGGGAGCCGCCGGATTCTTTGTAGCTGTTGATGCCACCGAGCCAGGGTTCGATGGAATGGTAGCCGGCCTTTGCGGTGATTTCGATTTCCTTGTCGATGGTGAGCTTCTGTCCGCGGATAGTGCCGGTGTTCAGACAGTAGGTGAAATTCGCAGATGGTTTCGGGGCGGCCTTG
>JAGMDR010000002.1 GCA_023128595.1 Planctomycetota bacterium
CCAGATTCAAAGCTACCACAACGCCGAAGAAGGCGTTCACACTATTCGTGAGAATCTTGCAAGAGATTGTTTCGCGCATGGTACACTCCTTTCACGGCCCGTACGTCGTAACTTGTCAATGACTATTAGACAACGTACGCACAAGGCTGTCAAGTGATACCATGTCGCTGAGACGTTGGCCCACGCGCCCCCCTGCACGGCGGTCCGCAGAATGCCGGTGCAGATCTACTCGGCGAGGGCCCCGATTCGCGGCGTGCGGCTTCCCAATTCACTCCTCCGGGGCTGCCCATCCCGGTGTGGGCGATGCTGGCTGCCAATTTGCAGGGTCGTTGCCGTAGGCACTGAAGGAGACCCGCGTCAGCGACTTGCCGCTCCCATCAGGCTCAGCAGGCCAGGGATCATCGGGCAGGGTATGGAAATTCTGCGGGTGGCTGCCGTCGCTATAGTTCACTCGGTCGAGGCGAATGTACGAAACAAAACCGTCGAGCTCCGGCTTGCCTGGTTTGGATATTTGGACCTTCTCACCGGCGTTGCTCAATCTGCCCTCGACCCATTCGAAAATCTGCACATCGCCGGCAGGCGCAAACTCGGAAGCGAACGCAACCCTGTTCTTCACCAAGAGCAAGTATCCGTTTGCGGGAATCCAGGTGCCGGAAGGCAAGTAATACTCGATGTCCTCATCTTCGTCTGTGAGCCTCCAGGTGTTCTGAGGATTAGCTAAATCGTAGAGCGGTACGTTGCTGTCGGTGATGTTGTGCAGCTCGATATATTCTGCATAGCCGTTCGATACCGGGTGATACATAATCTCACTTATAACCACCGGGCCGACTCTTGCCCCCGTGGTGTTCCCAGATGCCTTGGTCGCACTTGCCATGGCGACGAAGTCCACGTCGTAGCCCGATTCGGCACTCTTAGCGTAGCGACCGAAGGTCACTTCTGACTCGGCGGCCTTGAAGTCTTCTTTTGTGCAATAGCCACCTGCCAGATTGCCACCTGAGCCGGAGGACAGATACACGGTCTCTCCAAGCTCACTCAATCTGAACCGCACCTGAGTGCCCGGGTCAGCAAGGTTGGCGAAGTTCTCGGTGGCGGTGAAGACTCTGTAGCCGTTGGCCGGCACCCAGGTATCCGAGGCAATTTGGTATTTCGCCAGATTCTCCTTGTCGTTGCTGAGAAACCAGCCGCCGATGTTGACGCTCGAACCGGTTGTGTTGTGCAGCTCGATCCAGTCGCCGTAGAGCACATTATCGGTGTGAGTCAGGACCTCATTGATCACGATCGTACCATTTGGTGCGAAATGGCCCGTGTCTGTGGCACAGGGCGTACCCTTGATAGCGCTGCTGGCTTGCCAATACTCCTTGTATTGCCAACTGTTCGGATCAGGGTTTGCCGGATCAATGATGTTCAAAGAGAAGCCATGACCATCGGTGATGTGGTACCACCCATCTTTGAAGGTGAAATCCAGGATCGTTTGGCCAACCGCGTCCTGCAGCTCAATCCTTTCGCCGCCGTTGTCTAATCTGCCGGAGTACACGCCTGCGATATTGAAGCCGCCGCCGTATTCCGCCGTGAATGCGTTAAGATCCTGGACTACTATCACATGACCACCAGGATCGAGGCTTACTTGCGGGAATACGAAATCGATTCCGTCGGTGAAGCTCACCAGATTCAGATTGATCGGTTCTGTGCCAATGTTTTTCAGTTCGATGAATTCGGTATTCGGATCGCTCGGAGCACCGGTATTTTGGGGATGGTACATTATTTCGGTGATGCGAAGGTTTTCGGCAACGGGACCGACAGCAAAGGTCGCTTCATTAAGAGCGCTCCAATTGCTACCGTCTTTGATTCGGGCCTTGATCTGCTTGCTGACATGCAGAGTGAACAAGCCCGCATAAGTGACCGCACTTGGCGACGTAGCGCCCCCGTGCCGGCGTGGATCGTTTCCATCGGTTGTGTAGTAGATAGTGTCAGGGCCCCCGGTTATCGAGATTTCGTCGGCGGACGAGATATGGCCGCCGGTACTCTGGATAGCCTCATTTACGCGGATCACAGGCGGGGCAGCACCGTATTCGTCATCAATCTCGCCGTCCATCCAGTCGAGGCGAAGGCCCAGCCACTGCTTCATCCAGTTGACGTAATCCATATAGGCGGTGTTGGTGTGGCAGTTGTCCCAGAGGTTAGGCCAGACACGCCGATCGATATCCCATCGCATAAAGTTCCGCTCTACCGCATTGCCGGGCGCACTGTTATCGGTAAGCACAGCCACGTTATCGTCGATGTCAGCCCGCACAATGTCGGTAGTGAAGAAGTCTTCACGCAGCTCGAACCACCTGTCGGCATATTTCAGCAGGAATTCCGGGTCATCAAAGAGTCGTTGGTACCAGCGATATGCATTTGCATTGTCGGCCGGGAAAGTCGCGCCTCCTTCGCCTTCACTGCCACACCCACTGGCATCGGTACAATAGCGTTCGTTAAACTCGTGAAGCCAGCCGGTGGGGTCATAATTGCAGAAATAGTCGGCGCCGCCGAGTGAGCCGTTGTAGTCCCAGATCGGCCCCATATTGATCTTTCCGTCCCGATCCTTGAATAAGAATGTGCTCAGGACGAATCCGTCAACGTTTTTGGCCATCTCGACGAGAATATGGTGGTCGATGAAGGAACTGACATCGATGTACTTGGCATAGCCGTTAACCGGGTCGTCAAAGCCGGGGCCAGACAACGCCGATTCGAATTCGTTGAAGTGGGCCTTAATCCAGCTCTTCTGGGCCGATACCAACTCTTCCGATCTGGGGTCCTCATATATGAGGTGGTCCCCGTACCTGCTTGTGGTAAAACCGGCGCCTCCCCAGTCCTTCTTGAGTATGTAGCCTCCGGTGATGTCCGGTTCGCTATTGTCGCCTGGTTCGAGCTTTGCGACGTCAACACGATCTGACCCGCGCTTGATCTTTTCCATAAAGATGTACACGCCGCGATAATCGGTATCGCTTCCGCTTCCATCTTTCCACTCAATTTTGCCGTCGCCGTCATCGTCGATGAAGACCTCGACAAAGCGTGTCCGCACAGCGTAGCGGCCGATCAGTCGGCTCCAGGTGTACATCTGGTAATTTCGCATCAGGGTCTTGTCTGAGTAGGGAGCGTGGAGTATCCAGTCGGACTCAGGTGGAAAGCCCAGGATTGAGACGTCCCTGTCGCGGTCGTATTCATCGCGTGTTTCAAGTCTATACTGCTTCTTTGGATAACCGGAACCGGCGGTGCTGGCGCCTCGGATATGCATACCGCCATAGCCGGCAAAGTCGGCAGGATCAGTGATAACGGCCCTGCCGGTTGCTTCATTTGTTTCGATGAAAACCGAGACAACCGGGTGGAAATCGCGATTCGCGCCGTCGATGTTCAAGCCGAACGAATCAATTAGTACAATCGGAAGGTTGGACTTGAAGCGATTCATATCGGCATCGAGCTTTATATAAACCTTGCTGACAATAGCCCCGGCCGTCCGGCCCGATTCGTAAACCCGCGCCCGCACCCACGTGGTCTTGCTAATAGTAACAAGACCTACGTAACGTGTCTTCGTATTATCCGGCTCGCTTCCATCGAGCGTGTAATAAATATCAGCCGTGGGCAGCTTTGTGGTCAGTCCCAGCTCGAGAGAACCAGTGAACGTCCCGCCGGGGTGAGAAAAGTAGGGGGCTCCGGGCATCCCCAAGAGGTTGGAACTCAAGGGCGTAGTGTGGTCCTTATCCATGTCAAACCAGTCATCGGAGGCGTCGGGAAAGCGCCCGTGGGAGACATCACGGCCAAGATCTTCAAAGTCGATGCTGTCAATCGGAGTGACGCCGTCGGCGGCGTAGAGGCTGATCTGATCACCCCCGGCATCGAGTTTGAAGCTCGCGTGCAGCCCTGGTTCGTCACGATCATCTTCGTCGGCCCAGATCAAGAGGTAGCCATACGGATACACGGTAGTCTCGTGCGGGCGATCAGTGGGAATCTGCCACCAATTTCTGTCGTCGGCCAACCACATGCCACCCAAATCAATAGTCAGATTACTTGCGTTGAAAATCTCGATCCAGTCATTATATTCGCCCTGCGGGTCTGCAATAGTCTCGCTGTTGGACGCCATAAACTCGTTTATCACGAGGATGCGGCCTTCCTTGCGCCAATTCTCAGCCAATATCGCATAATCGGCAAAATCGACGCCCTCGGCGTCATCCAGGTTGGCCGTTTCGCCCGGGCTGTCCAGCCACTGGTCGGCAAAAAGCCGGAGGTCTTCCGAATCGATCCGGCAGTTCTCACTGATATCACCTCTTGGGCAGATTTCGAGTTCAGAAGTCGTGGCGGACTCGGAAGTTGACCAGTTACCCTCGTTACGAAATGGGGACCGATCTCGGGTCTTGAGACGATAGGTGTACTGTGTCTTTGGGCTCAGGCCGTAATCGGTGTAGGTATTGTCCGTCTGCCAACCGCTGCTGCTGCCGCCAGAATTGCCGGAGGTTTCTTCGAAGTAATACTGAACAGCGCTTGGGTCGGTGGCTTTTGTGGCCGTCATTGTGATTGCACTGTGGCTGATGGCCGAAGGAGGCGAGGCCCATGTTGGCGGATCGGGCTGCGGCGGGTCTTCGTCGGGTGTGCCGCCGGCCGGTGCATACGTGGCGTAGATGGAATATGTCCAGTCGGCTGATACATCTGAACTTCCAAACTCGTCCGGCATTTTGGGTATATCGCTCCAGGTCCGGGCAGGAACGGTCTTGGCCCTTCCCCATCCCGGCTCGCTTGGTGCAACTCTGACTCCGGGCATATCCTCATACACCCACGCCAGCCAAATTCGTGCCCCGGAGTCCACGTGGACAGGGGTAATCAAGCCAATTGTCTGCCAGCCCGGGAGCAGGTCGGCAGGCGTTTCCTCTGTGACCGCCAGCCGGGAGCCGGGAGAACCGCCATCATCGTCATACACCGCCAATATTATGTCTCCGGTGCTGCCCCCATCGTGGAACATCGTAACACTGTGGATTACCCCTTCCTCAGGCATTCTGAACGGTACTGCCCGTCTGTTCTCAGGTGCGTACTCTTCTTCGAATACGGTCGTATTACCGACAGTGCAAGTGCTGGGGCGGTCGGAGGCATGCACATTCTGCGCATGTGCGCCGTTACTCCACGATAGACAAGGAACCGAAGCCAAAACTGCGATGACCATCAAAACAGGCGACGACAACAAGACTCTGTTGAGTTTAGGCATCTTCTATTCCCGTATCGGCAGCCTCGTTGGCGCGGAGAACACTACCATCAGCCCGCCCACCATCGTATTGTCGCCCTACAGAAAGCTGCATCACGATCCTCACAGGCCCACTTTACTCATTTTATCAGAAGGGGCGAGTGGAGTCAACCTTATTCTCCTCAGATAAGCTGCTTGCCAAAGAGTCGAGACACCTTCATAATGTCTGCTGTTAGTAATAGCTAACCGCCCTGACTTCCAATGTTGGAACTATGCGATGAAGAAATGGATTTGCTCAGCGGGTTGTGTGTTGCTATCGATTTTGTGCGCCGCAGCCGGCATTGCAGCCGACGATGGACTGGTAGCTTGGTGGCGGTTTGAGCAAGGCAATGCAAAGGTCGCGCTTGACAACGTCAGCGGTATCAAAGACCAAATCAAAGGCAATTTCAAGTTCACGCGCGGGAGTACAGGCAACGCGCTGGAGTTTGACGGTCTCACCACCAGCGTGGTTCGCACGTCAGCCCAAGCGCCAAAGCTTGGCAGGGCCTTCACTATTGAATCCTGGATCGCGCTGGGAGGATACCCCTGGAATTGGTGCCCGATTGTGAGCCAAGAGAAAGACGAAGAGTCCGGTTACTATTTCGGTGTGGATTCCCAAGGCCATGCGGGGATGCGTCTGGCAATCGATGGAAGCTGGCGGGCAGTGACCTTATCGTTTGGATTAAGATCGAATCAACTAAAATCTGTCAAGACATCGCTCAGGCCGGCGGGCTGAATAGCGCCGTCGGCGACTGAACGTCGTGTTGGATTTATTGTCGGTATCAATTGAATCAATAAGGAGGTAGTACAATGCGAAACCTAATCTACTTGGTGGCTCTTATGCTGGTATGTGGACTGTGCTGGACGACCGGCTTTGCCGCCAACGAGGGGCCTGTGGCATGGTGGAAGTTTGAGAGGCTCATCGAAGAGAGAGTTGAGCCGTTGGGGGAAGAAGATGAGGAAGGAGTTCTGGAGGAGGAAATCGAGGCCCTTGAAGAAGAGATGGCGGAACTCGAAGGGGAGATGGTGCTAACCTACGGGCAAGACAAGGTGGAACTGCAAAAGGAACTCGATGATATGCGCCGGGAGTTGAAAGAGTTGCAAAACGAGTTGAACGAATTGCGTGGGGGCGAACCTGGGGAGGAGGCCGAACACGGAGAGGATGAAGAGGCAGATGAAGAAGGCGCGCTGGAGGAAGAAATCGAGATCCTCGCAGAAGAGATAGTCGAGCTCCGGGAGGAAGTCGAAGACGCCGAGGGGCTGGACAAAGAGGAGCTGCAGGATGAGCTGGACGGCATGCTCAAGGACCTCAGAGAGCTGCTGGGCGAGCTGAAGGAGCTACGGCAAGAAGATATCGAGGTTCTGAGAGAAGAGATAGCAGAAGTTCAGGCAGAGATGACCCAGGCCACCGGACAAGAAAAGGAGGACCTGCAAAACGATCTCGAAGAAATGAGCGAAGAGCTCAGAGAGCGGCAGGAGGGATTGGACAAAGAAGTGTTTTTGGAGGCCGAAGAGGAAGTCGAGGTCTTCATGATTCGGCTGGTCGTTGACGACGCCGGCGATGTGGAAGATCGGGCCGAGGGCGCATACGTCAAGATCGTGCCCGGTGCAGTCGGCAACGCGATCCAGTTGGACGGAAACACAAGTTACGTCCTGCGCAAGCCGGAGAACGCACCGGAGCTTTCCGGGGTCTTTGCAGTCCAGGCATGGATCGCATTGGGGGCATATCCGACCAATTGGTGCCCGATCATCGACCACGGCAGCGCAACTAATGCGGGCTATTTCCTCGGTGTTGATGCATTGGGGCACGCGGGATTTAGTATTGTCGCCGGCGGGAAACAAAATCAAATTCAGTCGGCCGAACGCATACCGCTTAGAAAATGGACACATATCGCAGGCGTCTACACGCCTGAGGACGGGATCATTCTCTATGTCGATGGCAAGCGCGTCACGGCCAAGAAAGTAAATGGCGAGTTCACTGCCACCCAAGAGGCTGAACTGCTCATTGGCAGACACAGCATCAAACGCAAGCCCTATGGAACGCTTCGCCCAAATGCTACCGAGGCAGTCTACACATTCTACGACGGCCTGATCGACGAAGTACAGGTCTATGATCGCAGATTGACGCTGGATGAGATTTCCCGGTATGTCTCGAAGACAAGGCCGAAGAGCAAGCCCGCGCTGTCGGCGCGGACTCTCCCGGCCGGACCTCCGGGGCCGGGCAGATTTGCAGCTTACTACACGACACTGAAATATTACGATGCATGGGATGCGCCTTGGCGCGTAGGCGAGCACGCCGACGTCGTGGTACGATTCGATGAGTCCGCCTGCAGATTCGTCTTCTGGCGAGGAACAAGCTACATCCCCCACTGGGTTACCGAAAACGGCGTCTGGTACGACAACGAGTTCAACGAGACCTGGAGCGACAAGGGCTGCCATGAGCCCATGTCGGACAAGCGCTGCCGGCACTCGCACGTGCGGATTATAGAGAACAGCGACGCCCGCGTAGTAGTGCACTGGCGCTACGCGCTTGTTGACAACTGGTACAGCCTGGCCAAGGTCGACGAGCTGACCGGCTGGGGTGATTGGACCGATGAGGTTTATACTATCTATCCGGATATGGTTGCCGTCAGGAAGGTAACACTTCACAGCTCACAGCCGGCCTCGCCGCACGAATGGCATGAGGCGATCATCGTAATGGGCCCAGGCCAGCGTCCGGAGCAAGTCCTACATCCCGATGCCTTGACCCTGGCGAACATGGCCGGCGAAACCCATACCTATTCATGGCTACACGGTGCGCCCGGCAAGGACGGGCTGGCTACTGAGCCCAAAGGTGCGAACATCCACTGGGTCAACACGAAGTCAAAGTATAAGCCGCTCGTGATTGTCTCGCCGGATTCTGATCCTGTCTTTGACATATACGCCGGCGAGCTTCGCCGCGACGTGAGCATGTTCCCCTGGTGGAATCACTGGCCGACAGCGCAGAAACCATCCGATGGGAGGTATGCAATGGATTCGGACCTTGCCTCGCATTCTTCGCTGTCGCACTGCAACTGGAAACCTTATGCTCAGACCGAAAACTCGATGACGAAGATTATGCTCAACGGGCTGACTGCCAAGTTGGCTGCGGGCCTTGTGCCTCTGGCTAAATCATGGTCAATATCTCCACAACTTAAGCTCAAGAAGGGCTTGCTGGGGACGAGTTTTGTCGGCGAAGGCTATAATCCGACGGAGCGGGCCTATCAACTGGTTTGCAAGCGCCGCGGAAAGCCTTCGACCCTTGAATTTGAGCTTGCCTGCAGTAAGGATTCGCCCGCGGTCAATCCTGCTTTTGTGGTCAAGAACTGGGGTGAAAAGGGTGTGGCGTTGAAGATTGGAGGAAAGAAAGTCACACGTGGTAAGGACTTCCGCTTTGGCCACCGAAGTACCGTAGACGGCAGCGATCTTGTTGTGTGGATAAAGACCGAATCGGCCGAGCCGCTGACGATAACGCTCACACCAACGAAAGGGTAAGTTGGCGTTGACGGAGAATGCTCTGCCGCGAAGACCCGCAAGCACAGCGTCGCATGGTTAAGCAGGAGACGTGAGGAAATGAGAAGATACGGTATGGTCATCAAGATCAAGCCCGAGAAGCTCGAAGAATACAAGCGCCTACACGCACCGGAGAACCACTGGCCGGAAGTGAAACAGGCTATCCAGGAGGCCGGACAAAGCAACTTCACTATATTTCACAAGGACGACCTTCTCTTTGGCTACTTTGAGTACACCGGAGACGACTTTGAAGCGGATATGAAGAAGCTCGCCGAGAAACCCATAATAAAGAAGTGGCTGGCCCTTACCGATCCTTGCCAAGAGCCTCTCGAAACCCGCAAACCGGGTGAGTGGTGGGCTTATATGGAAGAAATCTATCACAACGATTGAACACCGCAAAGAGTCTGTGTTGTTCAATGGGAACTCACGTGTTTGGCGAGGAACCGGTCGAGATGTTCCTCTCGCCGGCAGTCGAATGACAAGCCGGGGAAGGGAAAACCGCCGATTTCATGCCCCAAAACGCCCCCTGTGGGCAAAAAAACATTATCGGATTTCACACGGAGGACCCCCCGCTGGCCTGTGAGGCCCAGAAACAGCACGCAGATGCCGTGATTACCTTGACACGGCCGTCACCGTATGGTATAAATGAGAGTATGAGGAGGTCTGCGTTTTGACCCCCTCGTCTGAGTGAGGTTATGGTGCTTGGAGGAAATGGACTTGGTGAGCACTTCGCGACTTAATTCACTGAAAGGAGGAATGCTATGTATAGGCATTTTGGACTTCTAATTACCCTCATTTTGCTGCTGGCCGTTGGAATTAGCCCTGCCAAAGCGGAGCTGAGCGATGGCCTGTTGGTTTGGCATGATTTCGAGGACCTTCTCGATGACAGCGGCAACGGCCATGACGCCGACCTCTCAGGAGACGCGTATATTGCCGACGGTCTTTTGTACCTCGACGGCACCGAGGACTACGCAGACATCGGCACCCCCGCTGGCTTCGGCCCTGTTAATCCGCTTGTTGATGCGCTGAGCGATTTCACAATCGCCGTTGCCTATGCCTGTACCAGCAGCGCCGGAGGCGAAGGCGCCCCCATATTGGTTTCTGTTGGTCCTGCTGATGCTTCGGGAAGCGGCGACCTTTCCTTGTGCGCGAATAGTGACGGACAGTTAATAGACCACTGGTGGGTAGGGGCATACGGTTCCGACCAGAGCGGTCTCGGATATGCCGACGGGACTGTTCATCTGGCCATAGTAACCTATGAGGAAGCCACCGATACTTACACCTTCTACCACCTTGATGGGGGTGCGGCATTCGATCACGGAAGTGGAGGGAGCCTTGACTGGAGTGGAGAGTGGGATGAGACTTCGGACTATGGAATTCGCCTCGGTGGCCATCGTAATGCAACTATCCGAGCAAATGAGGGGCTGGACTTCTTGCCCGACCTCGACGGCCAGATTGACATGTTCGCTATCTGGAACAGAGCCCTCGACACGTCAGAGATGCCGGAAATAGCTGAACATACTCCAGTATCTGCAGAAAAAGCCCGCAATCCAAACCCGGGCAATAAGGCAGAAGATGTTTGCCCCAATGTGGTCCTTAGCTGGACGCCAGGGGTATTTGCCGACAAGCACCATGTGTACTTCGGCACCAATTTTGAAGATGTAAACGAGGCCAACCAGGCTGATCCGAGAGACGTTTATATGGGCAGTCAGGATGAGGAATACTATCCGCTGGCCGGGACGCTGCAATTGGAGCGAGGCGTGACCTACTACTGGCGTATTGATGAGGTCAATGCTCCACCTGACCCAACGATATTCAAGGGCGATGTCTGGCAATTTACAATTGAGGGCGTCGGTGTTGCAATTGCGGGCGACGACATAATTGCGACGGCCTCCAGCTATGGAGAAGGTAAGGAGCCTGAAAATACCGTCAATGGCTCCGGCTTGGACGATGATGACCTGCACTCGACAGTAGGCATTGATATGTGGCTAAGTGCAAAGGATGGACCGCAGCCGACATGGATCCAGTACGAGTTCGACAAAGTCTATAAACTGCATGAAATGTTGGTATGGAACCACAATACAGAGTTTGAGGATTTGCTCGGTTTCGGGCTCAAAGGTGTCACCGTTGAGTATTCAACCAACGGCACAGACTGGACGGAACTCGCTGGGGTGCCTGAATTTGCCCAGGCATCTGGAAAGGACGATTATGCACACAATACCACGGTTAATTTTGGCGGCGTTCGAGCAAAGTACGTCAAGCTCACCGCTAACAGCAACTGGGGTGGAACCGACCAATACGGTCTGAGCGAGGTCCGCTTCCTGTATATACCTGTCTGGCCAGGAGACCGAAGTCCGCAGGATGGTGCGGAGGACGTGCCCATTGATGTGACCCTTGACTGGAGAGAGGGCAGAGAGACTGCGACAAACCAGGTGTACCTCGGAACGGACGAGCAGGCCGTGACAGGTAGTGCTGTTCCCCCTGTCCCCATTGCCGCCGGCGGTTGCGTATCCAGCTATGGCCCGTTATCGCTTGACCTGGACACGACTTACTACTGGAAGATCGCTGAGGTCAATGATGTCGAGGACCCAAACGTATGGGAATCCGATGTCTGGTCTTTCACAACAATTGACTCTCTTATCGTCGATGATATGGAGTCCTACGGGGATGGCGCTGTCGTTGGTGAGCCCGGCAGCAAAATATGGTACACCTGGAAGGACGGTGAAGGGTGGACTGACGCCGAACCCACCTATCTCGGCAACGCCTCCGGTTCGCTTGTTGAGCTTGGCACGGACCCTGCCTTCGGCAGCCGGTCGCTGATGTACAACTATAGCAGCAACGGCACGAATTCCCTCGGCAAGGGCGGGAAGAATTTCTACTCGGAGGCCACAGCAGCCATCAGCGATTTGCCGATGATTGACCAGGATTGGACCAAAGGTGGTGCTAAAGCATTGTCGCTCCAATTCTACGGTGACCCGGACAATGCTGCCGGCGCTACCGAGCAGATGTATGTGAAGCTAAACGGCACCAAGATAGTGTATGACGGCGACATGGCCGACATTAAAGAGCCGTGGTGGCATGAGTGGCTTATTGACCTGACCGACTTTGCCATCAACCTGGCAAATGTCACACAAATCTCCATAGGGTTCGGCAACGAGGGCAGCGGCACGCCCGGCGGTTCGGGCACGGTGCACTTTGACGAGATCAGGTTGTATCCCGCGCAATGCGTTGCCAAATACGGCCCTGCTGGTGACATAACCAACGACTGCTTCGTCGGCGTCGAGGATTTTGTGGTACTGGCAAACGCCTGGCATATGCCTTATTTGGCGGTGGAGTATACATTTGACACGGACCTGTCCGACACGTCCGGCAACGGCCGTCATGGTATTGACGTGAACAGTCCCAGTGTACACGACGGCATGTTGACTCTGAACGGCACCAACTTCGTTGACATTCCGTTCGGGGCCGACAATCCGTTTGACGGCTCGCAAGACTTCTCGATAGCAATGGACTTCAAGACGACAACGCCAAGCATCCTCATCAGCTCGGCCCGCGATGACGAACCCGATCACCATTCCATGGCGGTCTATATCCATCATTGGGATGAGCCGTTCTGGGGCGAAGTGGTCTATGACAACTTCTACGTCACGGCCAGCACAGCAGAGGATGACCCCTTCGACGGCGAATGGCACACGATGGTGGTCACTTATGAGGCTGATGACGAGTGGTTTACGGTGTATCTTGACGGTGTGCCGGGAGAGGGTACGGAAATGAATCCCGAGATCCCGAATATCGCCGACGACACCGTTCGCATCGGTGGTTCGCTGAACACTGAGTTCCCATATAGGAACGATGCCGGCAATTTCTCCGACGACATTGACAACGTCCGAATCTACAACCTTGCTCTCTCACAAGAGGATGTTTTCAACGTTTCCGGCGTACTCTTTGGACCGGCCGACCTGAATAAGGACGGCGCAGTTGACTTCCGGGATTACAAGATCGTGGCCAACACGTGGCTTGAGGAGAAACTGTGGCCGTAATGTCCGGGCGAAAACAGATAGCGAAATCGCGAATACCAGGGCCTCCCCCGACAATTGGGGAGGCCTTTTATTGTTCCTGTTTTTCGATGATAAGGCTAAGAAGACTTTTGCAGAATTGCAGGTATGGCAATTCGCCTGTTATTACCTGTGCTCAGTAGTAGTCGACGTCGCCGCGTCCGAGCCATCCGCTGTTGGGGCCGTTCCATTCCTCAACGTAACGGCTACCCATAGTAGGCAGATTCTGACGGATGTCTATCACCCGCCACTCGACGTGGTTATCACCGAAT
>JAGMDR010000020.1 GCA_023128595.1 Planctomycetota bacterium
ACACGCCGCCGCCCGGTTGGATTGTTGACGATAGTGGTGTTCCCGGGGTCGGCGATCCGGCCACTGATGGTGTGGCCGATTGGGCCGGTTGGGCCTTCACCGACAAGGAATGGTGGACGCAAGTAGCCGTCGATCAAAGGCGTTCGGAATTCACCTTAGGAGTCGGCACCGTTGCTGTGGCCGACCCGGATGAGTGGGACGACGCAGCCCATGCAGGGGGCTACTACAATGCCTACTTCAGTACGCCTGCGATTGACATTTCCGATTTTGGGGCTGGTACGGTTCAGCTCAAATTCGATTCGAGCTGGCGCCCGGAAGTCACGCAGACGGCCAACATCACCGTCTCGTATGACGGTGGGGATGCGGACGAGATCCTGCGCTGGGAGTCTCAGGCTGGAGCATACTTCAAGCCCGACGCCACCAATGAAACTGTCGTTCTCGATTTGGACAATCCCCCAGGGGCCCAGAGCATGGTTTTGACGTTCGGTTTGTTCGACGCCGGCAATAACTGGTGGTGGGCGATTGACAACGTGGAAGTCAGCGGCCTTCACAGAAACAGGGTCATCGTCCTTCTTTCCGATGGTAACACTGTTGTAGAGGAAGGTGGCCCAACGGATAGTTACGAGATTATCCTTAACTCTGAGCCTACCGCTGATGTCCGGATTACAGCGACGCCCGATGACGGACAGATTGACCTTGGTAGTGGACCGGGCGAACCAGCCGTATTGAACTTCACTATTAGCAACTGGAATACGCCCCAAATTGTGCACGTCGCGGCTGTTGATGATGATGTCTATGAAGGTAAGATCCCCCATACGACCACTATCGCCCACACTGCTGTAAGCGAAGATAAAGACTATGACGAAATAGGCATAGCCTCAGTGGAGGTTAGTGTTGTCGATGACGAGCTGACGTGCGGCGACTGGGGCTACTTGCGCAGTGATTTGAATAAGGACTGCTATGTAAACCTTGTTGATTTTGCCCTGTTTGCCGACCTGTGGGTCGAACGTTGAACTGAATAGAAGTAAGCTCTTATTAAGATCCAGGGACATAAGAAGATGATGAAATTCCGGCGGCTGGGCCTGTACTATAAATTGACGGCGGTTCTACTATTCGCCTGTGCCGTCTCTGTTCAGGCTGGTGCAGAGATTGACATCGGCCCTTACGTACAGTTTACCGGGCCGTTCGCGGCGGTAGTTCGCTGGGACACACCTGAGCCGCAAAACTCCATCGTCGAATACGGCACGGCCGAATCGCTGGGCTTGAGGGTCGAAAATCCCTTGGTCACTACCACCCATGAGATAACCTTGACCGATCTGCATTACAGAACGAAGTATTACTACCGTGTCGGCTACGGTGGTCGCACAGCAAAGCTCTTTACCGATGTGTTCACATTCGATGGCGCCATCAATTATACGCGTGTGGACTGTTCGGATGCAGCCTTGCCTTACCCCGTTGACTCACTCACACCAATATATGAGTCCGCTGCCGAGCACATAATCAACCGGACCGGCATCAAGAAAGGCTACTGTCTTGTCTATGGCTGCGGCGAGGGACGATTGGCGTTTGAGCTGGCCAAACGCAGCGACCTGATCATTGTGGGCGTGGATACGAATTCGACCAAGATTAGCACCGCAATCAATAAGCTGATGGAGGCAGGGGTCTATGGGGCTCGAATCAAAATCCGAGAGGTCGCGTCGCTGGATAGTCTGCAATTCACCAGGTACTTTTTCAATCTGATCGTTTCCGACCACATTGTTTCCGATGGCCAGTGTGCTGGCTCTGCTGCTGAAGTGTTTCGAGTCCTGCGTCCAAGCGGTGGTACTGCATATCTTGGCCAGCCGGCTGGTTGTCCCAGCGAACTGGCCGAGACCGAGCTTAAAGGCTGGCTGGATGCCGGAGGCATGACCTATACAACTACCAATAACGGCGACGGGCTGTGGTGTGAAGTGGTCCGGGACCCTCTGTCCGGCACGGGTCAATGGCCACGTCAGTATGGCCAAGCCGATAATGCGGCCAATGGCAAAGACGGCCTCGAAGGGGCCACAAGTACGGGCCAATTGGTGGTACAGTGGTTAGGTTGGCCGGGGGCAGACTTCGGTGCGGATCGTAACCCGCGAATGCATCCACCAGTTATGGCCAACGGCCGGCTCTATCACCAGGGCCTAGACCGAATTCTTGCAATGGATTCTTACAACGGATCGATATACTGGTTGCTGGAGATCCCCGGACTATTGCGTGTCAATACGCCACGCGACGGCGGATACGTGTGCGCCGATGCGGATGGATTATTCGTAGCCGTTGACGACGACTGCTGGTATCTCGATGGAGATACCGGTGTTCGAGCAAAGACGTACAAACTAAACGACGACGGGATGGAGTGGGGTTATGTGGCACAGTCCGGTGACATGCTCTACGGAAGCGGACAGCTTGATGCCGCCCATTACACCAATATCTGGGGCACTTCGGGCTGGTACGACAATCGTTCGCATGTGGGCGCCACAGCCAAGGTATGCAGCAAGTATCTGTTTGCCGATAATGTAAGTACCGGCAATAGGGTATGGGCATACGATAGTGCCGACTCCGATAAGGGCGTAATCATAAACTCGACGATCACAATTGGGGCCGGGCGAGTTTACTTCGTCGAAAGTCGGGATCCGGACGTCGAGGGCTATACGTCCGGCCGAATAGGAATTTCTGATCTGTGGGACCAGCAGTATCTAATTGCCCTGAACGCCGATAACGGTACGAGGCTTTGGCAGCGGTCCATCAACCCGGCCGACGGTGTTCCCGTCTTCTATCTGCTCTATACCAATGAAACTCTCATCCTCGTATCTTCAAATAGCTCCACTTCGAGATACTATCTGTATGCGTATGATGCTGATAAAGGCAGTCCCAAAGCGGGCTGGAGCAGTAATCCGGTCAGCCACAACTGGACTACTGACAACCACGGGGGCCACATACAACATCCCGCCGTGGTCGGCAACAACCTCTATCTTGAGCCCAGAGGCTATAACGTCAACACTGGTGCAGACCTGGGCATAACCATTGGCGGGCGCTCGGGCTGCGCCACACGTGCCGGTACCACCGGAGCGCTTATCTACCGCGGTTCCGGTGGGAACATTGCGATGTGGGACATAAATTCCGGCGCTGTGAGCACGTGGAACAGGCTCCGCCCGAGCTGCTGGCTCAGCACTATACCCGGCGGAGGAATGGTCCTTTCACCTGAAGGCGGCGGTGGATGCAGTTGTAATGAGTGGTTTCAAACCTCAATTGGCTTTGTCCGTCCGGAGTAACGCGAAGATAATGGCAGCAGGAAAAAAATCGAAGGGCAACGGTTAATGAAACATAGAACCGCAGAACTCGCTGCACTATCACCGGCGCCCGATGCCCGGATGCTCTGGCTTGCTGCCTTCGTCTGTCTCGCGGGTCTTTGGACCGCTGAGCCTGCCATAGCTGAGGACTGGCCCACTTATATGCACGACAACCGCAGAAGTGGTGTTAGCGGTGAGTCTCTCGTGTTGGATGAGTTAGAGCAGGCCTGGGTTTATACTTGCCCTGCTCTGCCGCAAATCGCCTGGGATGGTGGCCAGCCGTGGGATTCCTACGCCAATAACCTCCAGGTGCCGATGCGTGATTTCGACACCGCCTTTTTCATGACTGTCGTCGGCGATCTGGCTTATTTCGGCTCCTCCGTTACCGATTCGGTCCACTGTTATGATGCCCGCACAGGCGAACAACTGTGGTTTTTCCACACTAATGGGCCGGTTCGTTATCCGCCCAGTCATTACGACGGCAAGCTGTACTTGGGCTCCGATGACGGCTATGTCTATTGTATCGGTGCCCAGAGCGGCTCTTTCATTTGGAAGTACGGTCCCAGCGGAGATACGCGGCTTATCGGCAACAACAACAGCCTGATTCCTATGTGGCCCGTGAGGACCGGCACAGCCGTGCTCGACGGCAAGGTATATTTCGCCGCATCGCTCGTGCCCTGGAGAAGCTCCTATCTTTGCTCGCTGGATGCCGCTACCGGCTCCGACAGGGGCTCCGGCCTCTACGTCACCTCCGGTGGTTCTACCCCGATGTCTGCTATCCTGGCATCGGCCACCAGAATCTATCTCGCCCAGGGCAGGCGTTACCCCAACATCTACAAACGTGACAACGGCACATACATCGGCCACATTGGCGGTGAACCAGGCGACGGCGGCTGCTATGTCCTGCTGACGTCTGATACCGGATACGCCTTTGCCCACGGGCAGGACCACGGCACCGGCTACGAAGCAAACGAATACGTCGACCGCATAGCTACTTACCGCAACGCCAAGTGCATGATTGTCTCCGGCGAGACTGCATACGTCGTTACCGAGCAGCTTAGTGTCAACACATCGAAAAATGACAGAAGGATAATCAATCCTCGACTGACGGCATTTAACCGCAGCAATGGCGGTACTCTTTGGTCTGTTACGTGCGATAGTCCCTATTACTCGCTGATTATGGCCGGGGATGTACTTTTTGCCGGCGGCACTAACAAGGTCACCGCTCACGACAGTATTAGCGGCAACGAGATCTGGAGCAAACCGGTCCACGGACGTGCTCGCGGTCTGGCTGCCGCTAACGGAAGGCTCTTTGTCAGCACCGATAGCGGAAGCATTTATATGTTTGGCCGTACCCATTTACCAGCCGATCTCAATGAAGATGGTGTCGTTAATCTGCTTGACCTCGCGATGTTTGCCGACGACTATCTCAAGTGCACGGATCCCGCGAATAAGCAGCGGCCGTGTGAGGATCTGCGGGGTCGATAAAATTCGATTTGACCTTGCCGCCTATGACCTGCAGCTTGGCCTCTGCTTGAGAATGCCGCAAAAGCCCTTTGGGGGCCGTTGAACTCTGCGCCGTGCACATCGTGTCGTAAGACCGCTTTTTTGACAAAATCTGCTCCTGTGCCGCCGAATTGCGCTTCCAGCAGAAGCGTGATATAGGCCTGCAAACGTAGAATCGACCGGCTCCATGCGCTGCTGTTCTGGAAATACTCACAAAAAAGGCTTGAAATCCAACCAGCCAGTCTGGTATACTACGTGTGGTAAGGGCAATGTGCTCATGATGCATCTCCGAACCATTGGACAGATACGGCCTTTAAGGAGAAACAAATGAGAGGACAAAAAGCTTTCACCTTAGTCGAGCTGCTGGTGGTCATTGCCATCATAGCAATTCTTATGGCGATCCTGATGCCTGCTCTGCGAGCCGCGAGAGAACAAGCCAAGAAGACTGTTTGCAGCGCACATGTCAGAGGCCTCATGCTTTCCATGAGGATGTACGTGGATGACAACGATGGAAAAACATACGATTCACCCAATCAAGGGCTGTGGGATAATGCCTGGCAGAATCCGCCAAGAGTCATAAAATATCCGCCGGATGATGGCATGGCCTATTGGGGAATCGCGTACTATCCCTACGCCAAGAACAAGAAGATATTCTCCTGCCCGAGCGCAAAACGAGTCGATGATTGGCCGGAGTGGGGTTCGCCCTGGGGACGACAGGCACAGAAGTACTTCGAATATTGCTCTTACGGTCTCAACGACTACATCACAGACAAAAAGATCGACCATGAGTTCAAACATCACGCTGAGGTAATTGCTTTTCAGGACCATATCGAGCAGAGGCTGGACGGTATCGATTCAGATATGTTCTGCATTGGGCCTGGCAACAGCGTCAATATCCCGCAATGGCGTCCGAGCAGCCAGGGTGGGTGGGGCTTCGTCGACAGCTATTGGTCGGGAGACCAGTGGCATGACACGGTGCAAGAGTGTTTTCGCCATCGTGGTGTATCAATGACGTCTTGGCTGGACGGCCATGTGTCGGAGATAAAGGAAACCACCGGCGAAGATATTCCCCCAAGATGGTACACAGGTAAATAGCGATTGAGAAAATCCGGTTGTCCTGCGCAAAAATTGAAATGGCAGCGAAACTGTCCCCCCGAAAAACTACACCGCAAACAGTTGGAATACTTCCTGACCGGCAACTGTCCAGCAGTTCTGCAAAGACGTCTCCGGTGAAAACACTGGCCTGATCTGAAATAATGTGTTTTGGTGCACCATGTTTTTCGATGGCACTTTTCACGCTAGTGGACAGAAACTGTGATTTTGGGCTGAAAAATGGGTCTGGATTTTGCCTCCAGGGGTTAATAGCGGGGGCATCATATGTAGACCTGGAGATACTGCTGTAACATCTGCAAAAC
Source organism: Planctomycetota bacterium (assembly GCA_023128595.1). GTDB lineage: Bacteria > Planctomycetota > Phycisphaerae > Sedimentisphaerales > Anaerobacaceae > DAOVRL01. The sequence continues at coordinate 6,236 of JAGMDR010000020.1, forward strand.
CCCTTAATGAATGTCGGAGTTGTCGGTTTACAGGAGGTACAAATTCTCGTATCCCTTTACGAAATCAAGACTTATCTATTGTCGGCCATGTCGACCCCGACATAACGAACAGACCGAATTCCTACAAAAAACATAGGCTTTCTTGACAACGGGACAGGGCTGTTTCTATACATGCCACTGCGTCTCGGGGCTTGGGACGAGAGAGCCCCCAAAACACATATATGAAGACCTAAAGATGCGAATACCCCGATATGATGTCACTTTTGTCAGTGACAGCCGACCTTCTCGAAACGTAACCATTTACGACATAAACACTTATGAGTGTCACATTGGAAACGTGTGACAAGCTTTACACCAGAGGTCCAACTGCGTCTCGGGGCTTGTCCGTTTTGTCCGGACACGGGAGGCCCCAAAACACATAAGCCTTGTTGTCAGCGAAACTTACATAATGTCCGACCACAATAGTCGGACAGCGCTATTTCTGGACACGCTACACCCGTCCCATAACGTTACATTTTTGACAAGCTAATCGTAAACAATCGTTCAACCCGTA
>JAGMDR010000200.1 GCA_023128595.1 Planctomycetota bacterium
GAGGTAAGCCTCGGATCAGTGGCCGGGGCCGGTTTAGGAGTCGGGATAATGATGCCGGCCCTGACCCGCGCTCGAGGACAGGCAAGACGCGTTGTCTCCGCCTCGAACCTCAAACAGATAGCAGTGGTCCTCCATATGTATGCAGAAGACCATGACGGGCGTTTCCCCAAGGATATGCAGGAGGCCAAGCCTTACTACAACGATTCCAAGATCCTTGAATCTCCGCATAAGCCGAATGGTTTTGATGGGCCCAGCTACATATATATTGCCGGCCAGACTACGGCAATGGAACCGGGCAATATCATTGCTTACGAGAACCCTGCCTTTTCCTCTGAAGGGCTGAATGTCCTCTTTATGGATGGTCACGTCGAGTGGATGAAGACCGATGCGTTTTTGTCGGCGCTCGAAGAGACCTACAAGCGGCTTGGGCGGGAGATGCCCGAGATTAAGTTCAAAGAGCCCAACAGGATCGTACCTGTAGAAGAGCTTGAGCCGATTCCGGTACCCGAGGAGAAGTAGTCTGCCGTTGACAGTTCGTTCGCAGCAATGTTTAGCAGCCGTCGGCACGGTTCAAACCCTCGCCCGGCCGGCGAGGCGTGGGTCGATTCTATGCGAAAAACTGTTCTTGATTGCCTTCCGGGGCAATAGCCGATATAATCTCCAGCTCTTTGGTGGGGTCTGGCTGTGCCCCACACCATGTTGCCGGAGCAGTATGGGGAATGTTTCGTAATGGTGGCGATGAATAAAATAGAGGAATTTGGCCGACGTATCGGACGCGAGTTTGACGCTGAACGGGTCATACTATTTGGCTCATACGCGCGAGGCCCGGTCAGCAAGGATTCGGACGTGGACCTGCTGGTGATCGGGGCTTTTGAGGGTAGGAGCGTCGATACGTCGGTAGAAATCAGGATGAAGCTTCGACCTGCCTTTGCCGTGGACTTGCTTGTCCGTACTCCTGAAAAGGTGTATCAGCGAATCCAAATGGGTGACGAGTTTATGCGTGAAATCGTTGAAGAAGGGAAGGTGCTATATGAAGCTCCTGACGGCTGAGTGGGTTGCCAAGGCCGATGCTGATTTCGCAACGATGGAGCGAGAGTGCCGGGCGACAGAGAATCTCAACTATGATGGGATATGCTTTCACGCACAACAGTGTGCCGAGAAGTACCTCAAGGCTCGCCTCTGTGAAGCCGAGATTGGCTTTGGGAAAATTCACGATCTGGTGGCTTTGCTCGAGCAGGTTGTTGATTTGGAGCTGGAATGGGAGGCCTTTCGTGAGGATCTTGCCTACCTTTCGGATTTTGCTGTTAGTTTTCGTTATCCGGGTGAATCCACCGACCAGAAATCGGCATTGGATGCGCAACGTCGATGCTGTCGATTTCGCACTGCGGCGCGCAAAGCTCTCGGGTTGGAGATATAAACTCATACAGGACAAGTTCTATGGCCAAGAGTAGTGCTAAACCTGAAAAAGTAGTATTGGCGTATAGCGGTGGGTTGGATACGAGCGTGATTCTGCCGTGGCTCAAGGAGACCTACGGCTATGAAGTGATAGCCTTCGCAGCCGAGCTAGGTCAGGGGGATGAGCTGGCCGGCATTAAGCGCAAGGCGCTCGCCAGCGGGGCGGTCAAGTGCGTTGTAAAAGACCTGCGAAAGGAGTTTGTCGAAGAATACCTCTGGCCGATGCTCAAGGCCGGCGCGGTTTATGAAAAGGCCTACCTATTGGGCACGAGCGTCGCCCGGCCCCTAATCGCCAAACACCAGGTCGAGGTCGCCCACGCCGAAGGTGCCACCGCCGTCGCACACGGCGCAACGGGCAAGGGCAACGACCAGGTACGCTTCGAGGTAACTTATATGGCCCTGGACCCGTCACTGAAGATCGTCGCGCCCTGGAAGGACCCGAACTTCAAACTGACCTCTCGCGAGGCGGCGGTCGATTATGCCAAAAAGCACAAGATCCCCATCGAGCAGAGCAAGAAAAAGATCTACTCCCGCGACCGCAACCTCTGGCACATCAGTCACGAGGGGGCCGACCTCGAAGACCCGGCCAATGAGCCGAAGGATGATCTGTTTGTTATCTCTCAGCCGGTTTCCAAGACCCCGAACACGCCGGACTACGCAACGATAGGCTTCCACGAGGGCGTGCCAATCAAGCTCAACGGCAAATTGATAACCGGCGTAAAGCTCATCGAAAAACTGAACAAGCTCGGCGGCAGGCACGGCGTCGGCCAGGTCGATCTGGTCGAAAATCGCCTGGTTGGCATAAAATCTCGCGGCGTCTATGAAACGCCCGGCGGTACAATACTGACGACCGCTCATAGCTGTCTCGAGAGCGTGACGCTTGACAGGGAGACTATGCACTACAAGCAGCGGGTTGCCCTGAAATACGCCGAACTGGTTTATTACGGTCTGTGGTTCGGCCGGCTGCGCGAGGCCCTTGACGCATTTGTCGATGTTACGCAGCGCAACGTCAGCGGCGAGGTCAGAATGAAGCTCTTCAAGGGACGCTGTACGCCCGCGGGCATAGAGAGTCCGTACAGTCTCTATCGCACCGACCTGGCGAGCTTCGAGATGGGGGCGGAATACGACCAGACCGATGCTACGGGTTTTATCCGCCTGTTCGGCCTGCCCACGAAGGTCGCCGGTGTCGTGGATAGCCAAAAACAAGGGCCCAAAAAGGAATAGGCCCCTGAGCGGATTTTGCAGAAATCATTGCTGCTTTTTGCCAAGGAGGCATTGTGGCGGTATCGGATTGGATCTGGCTTATATTTATCTTTGCGTTTGGCAGTTGCATCGGCAGCTTTCTGAACGTTGTTATCTATCGCCTGCCGCGGGACAAATCCCTGGTAATGCCGCCTTCGGCCTGCCCGGCGTGCGACAAGCATATTCGTTTCTACGATAATATACCGATTCTCTCCTGGCTGCTCTTGGGCCGAAAGTGCCGCTACTGCAAAGCCCCGATTTCGCCACGCTATTTCGTAGTTGAGCTGCTGACGGCTTTGGTTTTTGCAGGGCTTTTTGTTCTATACACTCGCACCGACGTGCGCCCCGGTATGGGCTCATTGAAAGACGGCCGATGGATCGTCTATCTGGCCCACATTATCATGTTGGGCGGCTTCATCGCGGCCTCGGCAATCGACCTTGAGTATTGGGTTATTCCGCTTTCTATCTGCTGGTTCGTTACAGCGGCCGGTTTGATCGCCTCGACACTCGGCCCTTACGTGATTGACGTTCCTGTGCTTCACAAGTGTCGGCTTTTGCCGTCGGCTACCGCGGGGTGGGCATCTTCGGCCCTCGGCGCAGCGGTCGGGCTGGGCGTGTCCTGGGTGCTGGTTGCAACCGGTTTACTCAAAAGAAGTTACCTCGTGGAAGACCACGAGGGTTCAAGTCTCGCCGCCCCGGAGAACAAGGAGCCGCCGAGTGAGCCATCTGCCGGGCAGCAGGACTCGGCTGCCCAGGGCGGACCGGCTGAGCCGCAGTTCAACCATCGGCTTGAGAGCGGCAAGGAGGTCCTTTTTCTGCTGCCGATAATAATCTGTGCGATGGCGGCGTACTGGATTGCGGCGAAGACGGTCTCGCCACGGGCCTGGAACGGCTTTCCCGCGCAACATCCTGCTGTTGCGGGACTTCTGGGCAGTTTGTGGGGTTACTTTGTCGGCTGCGGGGTGGTCTGGGCGACTCGAATCTTTGGGACTCTGGGCTTTGGAAAAGAGGCGATGGGGCTCGGGGATGTTCACCTGATGGGCGCGGCCGGGGCGGTGGTGGGTCCGCTGCCCGTGGTCCTGGCGTT
>JAGMDR010000201.1 GCA_023128595.1 Planctomycetota bacterium
GTATCGCGTAGTGCGTATGTCGCACGGCGTTAGACCTCCTCCGCGCAGTGTATCTACTGTGTGCGGTTTTGCTTTGCACACGTTCTTGCTGTTATTCTGCCGTTCTTATCGATGCAGACCGTAATGGCCCCGTGCTCGGGGGTATAGAAATGCTGCGCCGCATCCTGCGATTCGATCTTTTGCTGAGTTTCATATTCTCTCCGGCCACAACTGCATATCAGGATATCCAGTTCGAGCTTTTTGAGAAAGTCGGGCTCTGCCGTCGCGGTTGAGCCGTGATGAGGAGCAACGACAACATCCGCCCTTATATCCGGATTTAACCGAAGGATTTCTCTTTGTGTGAATTTTTCGATATCCGAACAGAGAAGTATCCTGCGGCCGGCAAATTCTATAAGCGACACTGATGATTTATCATTGTCGCTCAACTCTTCGAGGGACATCCGTTCACCGGGCCAGAGTATCTTTATGCGCGTGTCCCTGCCGAGATTCAGCTCTTTGCCCAGGCGTCTTATCTGAATACCCTGTTGATTCAGGGCGTCGTTAAGAAATTTTGCTGTTCCCCACTCGTCTTTCTTATCGAAAAAGGCCACATTAGCACATACCCGGGCGACCCGGCAGTATTCGGCCACCTCCGGTATCCCGTTAATATGGTCTATGTCGTTATGGCTTATGAAAACGGTGTCGATCTTGCTTATACCCTTGTAATCTAAAAATGGCGAGACTACACGCCTGCCGATATCGCTCTTATGCAGCGAGCCGGCATCGAACAAAAGGTTCGCTTTGCCCGGCAGCTCCACAAATATCGCCTGCCCGTGGCTGACGTCGAGACACGTCAGCACCAAATCGCTGCGATGCGTCCTTTGCCATTTCACCCCGACCAGGAAAACTATTATCGCCGTGACCATCACCCAACAGATGACTTTCTTTGTTCGCGGACGGCGAAAGTGCACAAAACAGGCAAAAAGGATAAAGCAGTAGTACAAAACCACCAGCCAAAGGCCCACGTGACCCACCAGTATCCGCGAAAAATGCAATTGCGCCAGCAGCTTGACAACCCAGATCAGCATATTCGACAGCAGTGTCACCAAAACACCCAAGGCCGCACTTAAAGTCGGCAGCAAAAAGAACAAGACAGTTTTCACGAAGCCAAGCGTCAATATTGCTCCTACCAGCGGAAACACCAGCACCGTCCAGACGCTCGCCAGCGGTGTGATTGTATAGAAGTGGTACAGCAATATTCCCGCCCCGCCCAGCCACGCGGCCAGGCCCACCGAAAACAGCGGAACAATCAACGCAGCGCATTTCCTCATCAGCCGTGCGGCGGTCCAGAATTGTCTGTATTCGACCTCAGAGAAGAATTTGTCGAGTGCTTCGCCCACCGAGTACTCGATCCTCTCTTCGAACAAGAGGATTCCGAGCACAGTGGCGAACGAGAGCTGCCAGCCGGCCTCGAACAATTGCGTAGGCCGTATCAGCAGCAGAATTATCGCCGCTAACGATAGCGTGTTGATCGGATTGGAGTGTCGCCGAAAGAGACATGATGCGCAGAAAACCCAGCCTATAATAGACGCCCTTACAGTTGGCGCCCTCGGCGGAACAACCATCAAAAAGACCGCTATCGCAAATATGCAAATAAGGGCGCGGCCTCGCTTCAGCAAGCCTGCCGTCTTGCACACCCACCAGACAATTCCTATCAAAATGCCAAAGTGCAGCCCGGAAAGGCTCACAAAGTGCAGCAGCCCGGTCCTGCGAAATGCGCGGTACGTGTCACTGTCTATATCCCGTCTGTATCCCAACAGCAGCGCCTGGAGCAGGCCCCGGCTTGGCTCTTCGGACGGCAGGCTGCCCAACAGCGCCTGTGCAGTCGTCTCTCTGATTCTTCGTCTTACCTTTGTGAAAACAGCGGCGGGGGGGCTCTTGACCACTTCAATCCCGCCCCGCGCCTTGACCGAAGCGGCGACATAGACGTTCCGCCTGGCCAGATGCCTTGCCGTATCGAATTGGCCCGGATTTGTCGGCGGCCTGAATCTGTCCAGCCAGCAGTAGGCTTCTATGCAGTCGCCCGCCCCTAAATCCAGCACCGGCTCATCGACCTGCACGCGGACCGTCCCGCTGACATCCGCCCAGCCGGTAACGGCCTCAACTTCCGTAAGCTCAAGATAGAAACTGCTCGTTGGGTCGGTCGGCTTAAATCTGGCGAATTTCCACTCTCGATTCCTGTTAACAAAAGGCTCGGTGACAATCACCCCGCGAATCGTCGCCGGCTTCGGCTTATCGCCCACGAAATTCCTGATGTCGTTTGGCTTCGGGTGGCGGAAGTTTGTCAGGCGAATGGCGCCAAGGCATGCAAAGCAAACAAGGGCGCAAGAGCCCAAGAGCACAGGCGCATAAAAAGTAAGCCTCCCGGCCGTTTGGGTGGCGAAAACCGCGCCCGCTGATGCAGCGCACAAACCAAGCAGTATCACCCAGAGCCGGACAAACCGCGACCCGTCACCCGTTATCGACAACCCGAACAGGACCTCTTGCAGCACAATCCCCACCATCAGCCCGACCGCCACAAAAACGAGCGGAGCCGTGCTGATGATCCGTTTGTAAAAATCCCCGCCCGCAAGCTGCCTGTCAATAATGGCCAGTTTCCGCTTGATCTGATCCATAGCCAAATAGACTACAGACTAAAGACACAAGAGTCAAGAGCAAATTCGCAGTGAAGCTCACCGGGTGTGGCCAGATTTTCTGGCAAGCCAATTTCTCCGTGTCAAGCCAATTTCTCCGTGATCAAAGGGTGGCACGCTCAAACGGCCGAGTGGCACGTATTGCTTCGGCTCGAAGTTTGTTTTCCATTGTGCAGGTTGTGGTGCTGCCGTTCTTCAGGTGGAACGTGACGAGGATTTCGTGATTTGCTCTTTGCCATTCATGTACGGTCGAAGCACCTGCGGCACCGTTACCGAGCCATCGGCATTCTGGTAGAGCTCCAGCAGCGGTATCAGAATTCGAGGGCTTGCGATTACGGTGTTGTTCAGCGTGTGGCAGAAGTTGATTTTCGATTTTTCCTTCTGTCGGGTCTCTTCTGTCTTCTGTCTTCTGTAGCGCAGGTTCATTCGCCGGGCCTGGAATTCGTAGAACTTGCTGGCGCTGTGCGTTTCGCAGTAATTGCCCCGCGAGGGCATCCAGGCCTCGATATCGAACTTCTTGGCCTGGCCCCTGCCAAGATCGCCCGTGCAGACGTTCACCACGCGGTAGGGCAGCTCCAGGGCCCGCATCACCGCCTCGGCGTTGCCTAAAATCTCATCGTGGAACTTGCGGCTCTGCTCGGCGTCGTTTTCGCAGACGACTACCTGCTCGACCTTATCGAACTGATGAATCCGGTAAAGCCCGTACGTGTCCTTGCCCGCGGCCCCGGCCTCGCGCCTAAAGCAGCTCGACAGCGCCACATATTTCAACGGCAGCTCCTCGGCCTTCAATATCTCGCCCATTCGACAAGCGGTCAGCGGCACCTCGGCGGTGCCGGCCAGATTGAGCTGGTCCTTTTCCATCCGGTAGGTCTGCTCCTCGGCGCCGGGATAATAGCCGGTGCCACTCATCGCCTCATCTTTCATAAGCAGAGGCACCGACATCGGGACATATCCTTTGCGCACCATACAATCCATCGCAAATCGCAGCAGCGCCCAGTGCAATAGCGCACCGTCACCTTTGAGCAGATAATTCCTTGTCCCCGCGAGCTTCACTCCCCGCTCGATATCTATGATGTCCAGCGCCTGGCCCAACTGCACGTGGTCCTTAGGCTCGAAGCGGAACTGCCGGATGTCGCCCTCTTTTCTTATCTCGACGTTTTCCGTATCGTCTTTACCCAAAGGCACATCGTCATCCGCCGGCTGCGCAACCTCCAGCATCAGCTCATCGAATTCGGGCTGGAGCTTCTTGATCTGCTCATCGTGCTTCGCCTCTTGTTGTTTCAGCTCCGAAAGCTGCGTCAGGGCCGCCTGTTTTTCATCGCCGGAGAGCTTCGGGATCGATTTGCCGATACGGTTCTTGGACGTGGAAATCTCCTGCAGTTGTTTCCTTGCCGACATCAGGGTCGAATCGACTTCAAGCAGTCTGTCGATATCGACGTCGAAGCCTTTTGCCCGGCCGGCGTCCTTGAACCGCTCCGGGTCCTCGCGTATTTGCTTAATGTCGATCATATTGTTGCGAGCTCAGTTGTTAGTACCTGGATCTTCCCTTTCATAAGGGAGTAATCACTCCTTCTGACGTCCGTTCCTTAGTGGGCAGACCGGCTCAAATGCTACTGCTCGGGTCTTTTCGAGCCTGCGATAAGCCAGGCACCGTCTTCTTTCTGCAGGGTGTACGAGATCGCGAATGTGCCCCTGTCCGA
>JAGMDR010000202.1 GCA_023128595.1 Planctomycetota bacterium
ATATACTTTTGACGCCAGCATCAAAATAGACCACCCCGCCTTGGCAAAGCAGGTAAAGATGTTATGGATCGGCTACGATGCAACCGCCAGTCTCGCCCGTATTGTGCATACCCCAGAGGTCCTTAAAATTCGGATCGTTAGGAAATGTCGATAGTAATTTCAATTTATAGTTGGGTTCTGCATAGAGAATCCCATTTCACCCATTCAATATTTTCAGGGCATCTTCAACTCTCTGGCCTGTCGGCAGTTTTACTACGCTCAAACCCGGCACAATTGTAAAATTGTGTTTCACGACTGCTCCGCGCAGAGAAATCAGAATCTCGTTTTTCTCTGTCGTGCTGCGCTGTATTCCGCTGGCTTTTGGGCCAAAACGGACCAGCAACTCACCCGGCGCATAGGGCAAATCCCCATAGCTATCAGAGGTCCTTGAAAGACCAAACAAGGTTAAGACGATCATCGCTGATAAACAGATAGTTCTTTTTGACATTATAATTCCTTTTACTGTTTGTTCCAAATGTTCTGTTTTGTGCCTCTTTAGCCCGCACCGGTACGCCTGTCAGGGATTATTATCCTCAAGCCAGTGGCGAGCCATAAATGCAAAGTCGGTGAAATTGACCTTACAGTCGCCGTTTATATCTCCAGCGATAACCGTCTCACAGACGGCTAATCCAAAATATGACTTGCTTCCCTCAGCCGTACCCCCGTAAGCTCCCATATTCACTACACCGCCGTTGGGAAACGACTCCAAACCTATGCGACTGCTCGGGTCGCCTGCATCAATGCATGGACTTGTACCATTATCCTGAACCCAGGTTCCACTAACTGCATCCCATCGGCCCCCCTCGGACTTCAGATGATAATCACTACTTGCCGAATCCGCAAAACACGGATCAGCATCAATGTTGCCGGGTCCCCACTCCAAGCGGCAAAGGTCTGGGTAACCATCGTAAGGAACGCAAACAACACCGGCCTGTCCACCCTGTACGTCGCTATAACTTATAGATAACCATGAGCCCCAATCGATACCCACCATTGCGATCTCAGGACCATCGCTGGCGTTATTGCCCCAAAGGATGCAATTGACCACAAACGGGTGACTGTGCTCGGCGCAGAAAATTGCGCCACCGTACGTGGCGGTATTGGCGGAAAAAGTGCAGTTGGCCAGAGTCGATGGGCCCCAGCCGTTGTACATCCCGCCGCCGCGGCCGGCCGAGTTTCCGTTGAATGTGCAGTTGGTCAGCGTCGCGCTGCCGCTGTTGTATATCGCGCCACCCTTGCCGGCCGAGTTTCCGTTGAATGTACACTTGGTCAGCGTCGGGCTGCCGCTATTGGCCATTGCGCCGCCGCGGGCGGCCGAGTTTCCGCTGAACGTGCAGTCGGTCAGCGTCGGGCTGCCGCTGGTCAGTGTCGGGTTGCCGTAGTTGCGCATACCCCCGCCATAGTTGTTTGGATAAGAACCGCCAGCATTCCCAGCGGTAACGGTGAAGCCATTGAGAACGGCGGTTTCGTCCGTCCCGATGCCCATTACCACGTGGTAGCTATTGTCAGCTCGAGTCGGCTCGCTTAGTAAGTCGCGAGGGTCGTTCACGCCTACATCATTGCCATCAAGCTCCCCGCTCAGGATAGTCTCATACGCCTCTATATCCCTGGCATTGGGGTCCGGTTCACCAAAGCCCGCGTAGCCCCCTTTTAGAGTTACGCCGTTGATGAGTTGGAATGTCGCCTTTCGGTCGCCGGTCCCGTTCGGCTCCGCGGCGCTCCTGTCCGGCTGATAAATACCTTGGCCAACCCAGACCTCGACGGGCTTGGCGGATTCATTCGCATCGGCCAGGCCGTCCTGCAGGAACATGTACGCATCCGCCCAGCTCGTCCCGTTATCCGCCCCGCTCGCTCTGCCGTCCACATAGATGACCTTCCCGACCGCAATACCGGCACTACCCGCCGACACCAAAACGATCGCCGCAAACGTTATCATCGCCAGCCTCATATTTCGCCCTTTCGCGCAAAAATCCACAACTAACATTTATTCTACCATCCCACTGGTAAGCTACAAGCCTTTTTTTCGATTTCTATTTTTCTGGCGTTGGCAACCGCCCGCCCAATCCTCTAATCCACTACTTCTCTAATCCTCTCTATCCCCTCTACGGCCCCAATAATCCGCGAAAATCCGCCAAATCCCCCAGCCACTGCCTTACGCCTTCTGTTCTTATGCTCTTCTGCCCTTATGCACTTGTGCTCTTGTGGTCCCCCAGAATTAGCTTGACATCCAACTTTGCGTATGGTATAATGCCAATCAAACTAATAGCGGATCCTTGATACTGAATACCCAATAGACAATACCAAATACCAAATACTAAATACTAACCCCGGAGGCCTAAAATCATCACCATCAAAATCGCAGCAAAGCGCAGATCCCATCCCGCCGCAAATCCATCTCCTGTCTCCTGTCTTCTGCCCTC
>JAGMDR010000203.1 GCA_023128595.1 Planctomycetota bacterium
AAACCTCGCTTGTTTTGGGCCTAGCAACAAGGAAAATCTTGGGGCGCCTTACTTATTTCGAAGCGTTCAGGAATTACTCAGGGCCAAGGTCGATCACTGTAGCATAGGAAAGTTTCTGTGTGATTATTTCCGCGGCGAGGTTGGTCCATTTCCAGCACCCGTCGAGCACAACACTGTCACTGCTTGCTACAACAGCATCGGTTTTTTTCAGCTCGGCATCGGGGCTTAGCAGAAGTTCAATTTCCCAGTTCCAATTGTTTTTGCGGGCCAGTTCGCCGATAAGCGTCTTCAATCGCCCGCTATTCGATACGGGACTATCCAGCAGCCACAGGGCTTCGACTGCACCGGCTTCTCTGAGAAACTGACCTATCAGCTCCACAGCCGGTATCGTCTCGGTAACTTTGCGGTACGTCCCGTGTACGCTTGCCAAATCCCTGAAGCACCCGTCACGCCCCCTGAAAATCACGCCCCTGCTCATCGCCGCCTCGATCGTTATCAGCACGTTATAGCCATCAACGGCGACGGTTTTCCCAGCAAGCTCTTCTATCCCGATACAACGCCGACTCCGAGACTCAAGCTGCTCATCCAAACAGGCACTGCGCATTATGGCCAATCTCTGCCGTTCCGTAAGAGAGAGCTTATCACCAACCAGTTTCAGCGCACTCTTTTGGGCATATCCCTTCGTCAGCAGAAGCGAATAATCCGCAAGCGCAGCGGCCAAATCACCAATCGCCTCCGGCGCAAAGAGCCTCTGGTCTTCCGGATGCGGGCCTCTATGCGTTCGCTTATCAGGCATTAAAGAGTCTCCCCAATCCTGTTAGATTCTCTCGCCCTTGAGCCGGGCCTCATTGATCTGTCTTCGGCTGCGATGCTGATACTCCCTGAGCGTCTCAATCTTGTATTCCTTCAACAGCTCCCGTACCCGAACGCCCGGCTTGGCCGCCCTGAACAGCCACCACGGCGCCAGGTCTTCTTGGCTTAGATTGCGCTCGACCGTAATCTCGCCGGCGTGTTCCTTGAGCATCTTTTTCACCTTTTCCCGGTTAAAATCATGGTGTGCAAAGGCACGGTCCAGGTCCAGCGTCGCGATGAACTGCTTGTCCCACGGCTTTTCGATGTTTCGATGAGTCTTGCCGGTTATGTCGATTATGTTGCCCGCCCCAACCGGCACAATATAGTAGTGATACAAAATTGCAAAGGCATTCAAAGGCGAGCCTCCCCCGTAGGCGCTCGGCCAGAAAACGATATCCACATCCAGCTCATCACACTTGGCCCACAGTTCCGGATAGTTCAAATCGAAGCACGTCAAAATGCTTATCCTCCCGAAATCCGTCTCAAATACCTTCACGCCTTCCGTGCTGCAGTGCAGCCCTTCGCCCCAGAACACAAAGACCTTGCGGTAGTAACCGGCGACCTTGCCTTCGCGGTCAATCAGAACAGCCGTGTTGTATTGCCTGTCGCCGGCCTGTTCGCGTATCGGGCAAATCACGTACATATTATATTGCCTGGCCAGTTCCGCGACGGCCTTGGTGGTAGGCCCCGGGATGGGTTCGGCCTTGGTGCCGGCGAACTCCTCCGGCAGACACGCAATGTCCACGCCGTTCTTGCCCGCGGTGTGCAACTGTTCAATCGCCTGCTTCAGCTTCTCCTCATGCTTGCCCCCGAACCCGATGCAAATCGCCGTCACCTTTACCTGCCTGCCCGGCAGTTTCTCCCGCTCAAGTTGCGGCACAACAACCGCCCCGGATACCTCCTCACCGCACACCGAACTCGCCAAAACCGTAATCACAAGATACAAAAGAAATGCTCTACAAATTCTCATCGTGGTTCCCTTCATACTCTTAAGTCCTGATTGCTCCGGTTCAAGACCCGTTGCCTATATGCGGTTTCTTGCTGATGCACCGATGGTCCAGTGTACAGCTATGGATAATGATGTCAAAAACAAATTGACACACCTGCACGTCTTACCTACTATTAAGCGCCTGTCACATTTGAGATTGCTGCGTTCCACTTGAAACGACGAAAAAAACACAATACGATATACGCAATACGATATACGCGATACGAGAAAAGATGCCGAGCCATAATTTAGCACGAATAGAAATAGACGACCTCGAAATCGTCGGCTATTCCGTCGCCGGTGAAGAAACCGTAGTCGCAATCCCCCAGCTCGACGTCTGTTTCGACATCGGCAAGGCCCCCGACCAGCTCATTCACATTAACCACGTCCTGCTGACCCACGGGCACATGGACCACGCCGCCGGCTTCGCATACTACCTCTCCCAGCGAAAGTTCACCGGCCAATCGCCTGGAACCATCCTGGCCCCCAAGAATCTCTTAGGCCCCATCTGCAAAATAATCGATGCCTGGGGCCAGCTCGACGGCAACAAGATACCGGTCAAGCTCGTCGGCGTAAAGCCCGGCGACGAATACCAGATAAAGCCCAATCTCTTAGCAAGGGCCTTCCCCACAAAGCACAGTAAAGGCTCCGTCGGCTACAGCGTCATTGAAAAGCGAAAAAAGCTAAAATCCGAATACGCCGGGCTTACCAGTCCGCAAATCGTCGAGCTAAAAAAACAGGGCATCGAAATCGACTACCCCCTCGATATCCCGATTGTCAGCTACCTCGGCGATACGCAGTATGTTGATTTCTCACAGCTCGAATACATCGCCAAGAGCAAAATCCTGATAGCCGAATGCACTTTCTATGAAGGAGAGCACATCGGCCGGGCCGAAGCCGGAAAACACATGCACATCGATGAATTCGCAACCCTGCTCGAAAAAATGCAAAACGAGCACATCATCATCACACACACCACCCAGCGGACCCCAATGGGCGAAATCCGCAGAACGCTCAAGCAAACACTGCGCGCTGAGCAGTACGAGAAGATTACAATCCTGGACCGGAGGCCCGGATAGCCGGCCCTTCTTCAAGGACAAGGTCCAACCGGCGGACTATCGGCGCACTGGGCGGAAATTAGATACACACAGGTTGATCAGCAGCACCATCAGCACGACAGGCAGTAAGATAGACAGCGCCAACCGCAAATATGCCGAAATGAGCGATATCCGCCCCCCCCTCTTCCCGGAACATCTAAATACCGCCACACACAATACTTATACAGATAAGTTTTTTTCACTCCCGCAAGGCAAAACAAGCAAACCTCTCCGAGCGATACCTATTTGATTTTTTTCAAACGCCGGTTGATCTTGTCTATGTCAAAATCCTCCGGGTCGAAATCACCTGCCCACTCGAGAAGCTCCTCGGATTCCGGGTCATCGGGATGCTGGCGCGCTTCGAGCAGATCGGAATAACCCCACGGTCCGCCGCAATCCTCGGGCGGACAGGCGCGCTGACCCTTGAGGCAAACAGGGTACTGCTTTCCTTTCTCCACGGGGATTATCTTCTCAACCAACAGCTCGTGACGCCAGTCATCGCCGAAGTCATAAGTATAGAGAAGTCTGGATTTCTCAACCGGGGCCGCTTTAGATAACTTCACCTTTTTATCATCGACGACCGAGTCCTCAAAATCCAGGCCGATAGACTCCTCGTCCGGGGGGCCGAAACGGCGACCACCAATCTCGAATTCGTGAAGGTGGTAATTATCCCAGCCCATCACAACCTGTAGAATGTTGTGAAGTTTGTACAACGTAACGTCCCCATTCACCTGGATCCTTCGCCATATCCGCGGCCGGATGTCCTTGAGAGTGATCTTGACTTGATAAATCATCGACTTACTCCTTTGCTGCATTTCTTCGTCACACCTATAGCGCCGGCCGCGAATCAGTCAGGCAAAGCTCCACAAGCTCCTCGATAACCGCGGTGCCCGCGCAGATTACTTTGTCGGCGCCACCCCAGTAGAGTTTCAAAGTCCCATCGTCCTCCGGCACTGCCCCGCAGGTAAAGACGACGTTATGTACGTAGCCGACCAGCTCCCACGTGTCCTCGGGCTGCAAAATCCAGCGGTCGCCGACGCCGAGAACCTTTGCCGGATGGTTCAGATCGTGCAGCGCAACGCCGAGCCTATAGACATGCCCATCCATTGTAGGAAAAACACCGTGGTAGATGTTCAGCCAGCCCTTATCCGTGCGAATCGGCGGAGCGCCCGGCCCAATCTTCATCTGGTCCCAATGATACTTGACCGGCTTGATCACAACTCTCGAATCGCCCCAGTGAATCAGGTCCGGTGAGAAACTAATCCATATCGACCAGGGACTGATATCCGAGTGGGGCCTGTCTAACCTCGCATATCTACCGTTGACCTTCTCCGGAAATATCACTACATTTCGATAGTCGGCCTGCGTGATAAACGCTACTCTCTCGACCGTCTGGAAATCGGTTGTCTTAGCCAGCCCGATACGGACGCCGTGCCTCGAATACGCACTGTATGTGATGTAGTATGCCCCTTCCAGATGCGTAATACGCGGGTCCTCGACCCCATACTCCTCGTATTCGCAGAATACCGGCTCGGCACTCGGCACCATAAAAGGGGCCGGCCGAGACTTGAAATTGAAGCCATCCTCACTTTCAGCCAGACCTATTATCGACCTGCCCGTATCCAGATGCGAGCGAAACAGCATCACGTATCGCCCGTCGAACTTCACAACCCCGGCGTTGTGAACCGTCTGCACCGGATAAGGAATATCTTCCTTCGTCAATATCGGATTGCCTTCATACCGCCTGACATATTCGCTCTTCATTTTCACATCCCATTTCGCCGAATCACAACGCCGTACAGAGTCTTCCTCGGCAGGTCATTGCGAGGCCCGTGCAGCGGGACGCGGCAATCTCAATCTCATAATAATTTATCCTTCTTCCGTCTTCCGTCTTCTGTCTTCCGTCTTCTGTCTTCTGTTTTCTCTTTGGCTATTTCTTCTTGCCCTCGCGACGGAATATCTCCGCATAGACTTTCTCGTAGCCCTCGACCATCTTATCGATTGTAAAATTCTCTTCCACCCGCTGCCGGCACTTCCTGCGGTCTATACGCTCGATCCTTCCGACCGCCTCGGCTACCTCGTCCACATCGTTTACCAGATAACCCGTCTCATTGTCCGCGATGACCTCCCTGCACGAGCCCAGGTCCGCCGAAATCACCGGCACGCCTGCTGCCATTGATTCTGCCATCACTAAGCCGAACCGCTCCGGAATCGTATTGAGATGAATCACCGCGTAAGCCTCCTTGAGCAGCGCATCCCGCGCCACCGGACCGACCGGCCCGATATACTGAACCGAGGATTGATTGAGGTACGGCTTGATAAGATTATCGAAATACGCCTGGTCCTGAATTATTCCCGCTATTATCAGGTCCATCCCGCACTTTTTGGCAACCTCAATCGCCAGATGCGCCCCCTTATCAAGATGTATCCTGCCTAAGAATACGAGCTTATCACCCGGGTCCTCTCGAAAGGTTAGATTGGACAGGTCAATCCCGTTATAGACCGTCGCAACATAAGGCAAGTCTTTGTCCCTGTCCGAATCACTTATGGAAACATAGTACGTATCCTTGTGGTCGTGATAGACCCGCAGTATGTCCGGATCAGAAAACCCGTGAATTGTGGTGAGCATCGGCGTCTTTATGAAGGGCAGATAAGTCAGCGGCAGATAATCGAAATTGTTATGAATCAGGTCAAACTGGCCCGCCCGCTCCATCACCTTGGATATATGCAGGCACGTCGAGACAAGCGGAATCTGCGCCTTGTCTTCTTCATAGCCCCTCTCGACCCACCCCTCAAGTTTCGCGCCCGTCACGGATTCCTTCGTGGCAAACAGCGTCACATTCTTCCACCCGCGGGCCACCAGCCCTTCGGTAATATTGCTCGCAACCGTCTCCCAGGCCCCATACGCCCGCGGAGGCGTCCGCCAGGCCACCGGCGACAAAATAGCTATTCGCTTGCTCTTAATGTCCCCTCGGCCCACAGCTAACAGGGAATCTTCTATTGCTGTTTCAAAACCCCTTTCAGTATGGTCTATTGCCATAATATTATCTTTCTATACCTGACGGTACGCATGTAATACTTTTGTCTGGAAATGCGGTGATAATGTTCTGTATCATGGTTGCAGTACGCTTGCCCCATTGATTCGTTAATGCGTAAGTATTCCCTTTGCTTAATATCAGCTCTTCGTCACTGCAGAAATATCTATTAGGATCGAAGGCCCTGCCACCGCTATCCTGCAAGGACTTTAATTGGCTGACAAAGTCTTTTGATTTATGCTCACCCTCTACACTGCGGAAAAACATAGCGTATTTCAATTGGGCCGCCTGCTTAATTTGCTCTGGAGTAATTGCTAAACTACACAGGTGCTTAACTATCAAATACATCGTCCAGCGTTTTGACTGGCTTTGGTAAGTTTGGCCCTCAATGGCAACATCAAAACGTGTGTAATCACGGGAGCTTTTGCGTGCTACCTTTTCCCGCTGTTGTTTTTCTCTGATCTGGATGGTATATTCCTCCGCTTCCGGTAATGGAATGACCTGTTGAACATCAACCAGGGTCCGCCCATTATCATCATAAGGCTTGATTCTTATACAGCGTATGTCCAAATCACGGTCATTGAGCCACATTACTGCCGTGGTCAGTTCTTTTCCAAAATCCGCCGAGACAAGTAAAATCCGAACATCTTGAGCAAAAACCTCTTCGTCCGGCTCGTCCCATTCAAGAAAGTTTAGCATAGATTCTTGTGGGTCTTCATTACTCCCGGTTTTTCTAAGATAACCACTGTATACCTCAACTGCCTTATCAAAAGTCATTGTCGAAACCATCGCAGCATATCGAATTGCCTGCAATTCCATATGGCCGCCATCTTCCGTTCTCTTTAGTTCAATAACAACCAGGTTAGCATCCTTATCCAGACCAAGAAGATCAATCCTGCGCCTCGAATCTTCCCATTCACCAAATTCTTCTGAAATCACAAGCATATCAGGAGCAATTACTTCAATTTGATTTTTTAGCAACTTTTGAAGGTCTTTTCGCTCATGTAATCCAACCTCTTCAAAAGTAGTTTCATTTATTTTAACTATGTGTTCTGAATTAAGTTCATAAATTGGCATTGCTGTCATGCTCCTATCTTATGCCTTGCATCAGTTAGCTTACCCTTACACAAGTTTTCAGGATTTCTCATCCTCTATCGGAACAAATTTGTTCATGCGACGCTTAATCTCGTTAATATCGCCAGCTTGCAGTAGTTTCACCCATTTAGGGTCATTTTTCAGAAGTTCCATCACCTTATTCATCTGCCGATTTATATGGCGGATGAGAAGAAATCCGCAGTGATTGCATCGTTGCGATTCATCAGCGTAATACAGCGCTTCACTCGAACCCAAATCATTTACCTGTCCGCACCGGGGACATTTAACGCGACCATTTTCAAAAAACTCAGAAGGATTCAGCATAATTTCATCTCTCTTAATTCAGCTTTCTCGTATCTCGCAGATCAATTTTCCCGGTTACCGCCGCGGAAATCAAGCCTATGCGATATTCTTTCAGCTTCTCTATTGTCTCTATAACCTTAGCTATTAAAGCATCAATCTTGGCTGTCTCACGGTCAAGGAAATCGACAATGGCTTTTTGCTCATCTGTTCCTATATGAGGTATTTTGGCGGCTCCAAGCCAATCAAAAACTCTCAACCATCAATTACTATAGGTGGCAAGCTTGGGGATCCCCTAAAATCTTGGTCTTCTCTGCGTTCTTTGTGCCCTCTGTGGCTAATTTCTTAGTTTTGAATTATAGTTTTTAGCTTTTTCCGCACTTCTTCTTTTATCCGCTGTATATGTCCTCGGCCTAAAGCCTTGACCTCGCAGCCGAGTTCGAAATACCGCCGGATTCGCTCGTCGTCTAATATGCCGAAGCAATCGATCACCGCCAGCGGCCCGCCTGCCCACTCGACTATTCTTTCCGGCTCAAGCGCCAGATAAGGTGAATGCGGCACGGCAAGTATGACTGCCTGCGCGCCGGCCAGCGCCGCCCCAAGGTCGTCCTGGATCCGGATATTAACAAGCCCATCCTGATTCCGGAAGAACCGCGACAGCGAATGACCCGGCGCCGGATACACATCCTGCTTCTCTAACTCGTACCAGTGCTCGAGATACGGATCGTGCACCCGCATCTCTGCCCCCATCTCGGTGAGCTTGCGAACGACAACCTCCGAGCCGCTGTACCGCGTATCCCCCACATCCTGCCGATAGCTCGCCCCGCACAGCAGCACGGCCGCGCCGGCTATCTGCCCGCCCATATTCCGCAGTGCATCTCTCGTCAGATCCGCCACGTGAAGACTGCGCGTATCGTTAATGTCGATTGCCCTGGTCGTTATCTTGAATATATCGTCGTTGAAGCCCAGAATATGCTTATACGCCCAGTATCCCAGGCCCCCATCCTTCGGCAGACAGTACCCACCAATACCCGGCCCGGGAAATATCATATTGCTGTGGGTCGGGCGGACCTTGATCGCCTTGACCACCTTAATCAGGTCAACGCCGTTGCGCTCGGCGAACAAGCTCCACTCATCCAGAAAGGCCAATATCGTCGCCCGGAATGAATTCTCCACAATCTTCGTGGTCTCCGACTCGATCGGCCGGTCCATCACAGTAAGCGGGAACTCCTCGGTGTTCAGCACTTCCCGCAGGAACTTCTCCACGCGCTCACGCGCCTGAGCATTGCACCCGGAGCACACCCGCCAGAAATCCCGTATCGAGGCAATGTATTGTTTGCCCGGCATGACCCGCTCGAAACTATGCGCCAGCAGCGGCTCGGACTCGATACCGCGCTCGGCAAAGGCGTTTTTCATAATCGGCCACGCCACAAACTCCGTGGTACCCGGCGCCACCGTCGTCTCGATCAATGTCAGGCAATTGGGCGGCACCTTCTCGGCAATCGTCTTTATCGTCGCCTCCAGAGCACCCATCTCCACTTTGCCCGTCCGCATATTGCCGAGGTCCTTCTTCGTATAATCGCATTGCACGTCCACAACCACGCAGGCCGCCAGTTTCAGGCAATCGCTGTTGTACGTAGCCACCAGCGTCTTCTTCTCTAACACACACCGGGAGATCATCGGCGCGACCTCGGGGTCCTCGGCCTTCACCGGTGACTGCCCTCGATTCAACAGCGGAATCTTCCAGTAGCTTCGCGTGCTCGGGCGCTGACATCCGATAACAAACTTGCTCGGATTGCCCGTCTGCTTGTCCACCGTGTCGGCGATAATAGCGGCCATAACGGCACCGACAAAACCCACGCCCATCACCACGACTATTTCCTTGCCCTGGTTCCGGGCCGACTCGGCTAACGACTCAATACGCGCCAATTCCCCCGCGTATTCACCCTCCGCAGGAATGGCAAACTTCTCCGCTGCCGGACTAACTGAATAATCGCTCATTCCAGACTACCCCTTTCAAGTATCCCAATTTCCATTTTGTGATTCATCACCCATATTCCTCCAACAGCTTCGGCAAGTTTAGCAACGATCTACACTTAATCAAAGAGTTTTTTCCGGCCGGTTCACCTTCTTCGGGCGGCTGTCTCTTGGCGTTGCTGGCCATAAACTCGCTGATCACCAGCGGGGCTTCGGTCCTGTGCCGGTTATCCGCCAGGAGGGCAAAGTCAGACATATTTACCCCGTTTGCGCCGTCAATGTCGGCACAATTAGGTTCCGGGCAGCCCTCCGACGGGTGCAACCACTGCTCGGCAAAAAGCCCGATATCTTCCAGTTGCACTATGCAGTTGCCGTTTATGTCACCGGCCAGAGGACAAGCCTCTACAAGAGCTGCCAGCGCCACAGTCCATAGGACGGCGAGCAGCGAGATTCTCCCGAATTTGGGCACCTTCTATCTCCTTCCCCTCTTGCTTTAACACCCAGGTTCGCTTCCGGCACGCTTGGACTCAGAAATCCGTATCCAGGGCCTCTTTCATTCACAGAGACAACAGCCGAGTCAACAATTTTGTCCCCGATGTGCTGCGCAGGCAATAATTACATCGAATAAGTGCTTGCATTGCCCGGAGGATTGTGCTATAATCCTCAAGGAGTGCTTTGCAAAATGAGATTACTGGATTTGGGTGATGCTTTGGAAAACCTTCTTTGAAAAGGAAGGGGAAGAATTATGAGCAGAGGTAAGGGCCTTACCACCGCAGAAACAGGGATTTCCAATCGGGGAAATAGGGGGTCTGCGCGTGGATTCACCTTAGTGGAGCTTTTGGTGGTAATTGCCATTATTGCGTTATTGATGGCGATATTGATGCCGGCCCTCAGCGCAGCAAAACAAATGGCCCAGGGCACGGTTTGTACGGCAAATCTAAAGCAATTGTCGCTGGCCTGGTGCATTTATGCCGATGATTACGACGGCAAGATCGTGGGCTCGCAGGTCAGTCTCGGCAGTTGGGTTGACTACCAATGGGTGCACCGCCGGGCCGAGAGCGGGGACCCAGGATTCGTCTCAGGTATGTCGGCCAATGAGACTGAATTGACGGGCATCAGGACCGGGGCGCTCTACACTTATGTTAAGGATACGAAGGCTTATCACTGTGTGGCCGATGCGAGCTGGAGAAAGAATAAGAGCAAGACCTCGCTCGACCGCAAGGAAAGCCCTTACAGGAGCTACGCGATTCAGGACGGCCTCAACGGTGAAGGATATTTTAGTCAGGAACCGGTTCGCACAATCATACAGATACGGGGCGCCGCCTCGAGATACGTTTTTATCGAGGAAGACGAAGGCAGGGGTTCGCATAACTGGGGCTCCTGGATACTCGACAAGGACGGGGATTCGTGGCACGACCCGATCTCAATCTGGCACAGGAAGGGCAGCACTCTCGGCTATGCCGACGGCCATGCCGAGCTGCATCTATGGCGAGAGAAGAGCACCTGGGGGGTATCCTCGGGTGAGCTGGGGCCCGGCACGTCGGTTCCGGGTAGCGAAGACCTCGAATACATGCAGGATGGGTACGTGGTTCGTTAGTCGAGCCTCGACGCTCGCGGGAAGCTGACAGAAAAAGACCGAGGGAGGCCCAATTAGTGCGGGCAAACCGGAGTGATCCATTTCACAAGTCCCTGAGTAACAATAGCCTAATGGCTGCGGAGCGGGTGCGGCTAATCTTTCCGGCACAGCGAAATCCTGTTGATGATAATGCTTTAGACTCATTTCCAAGCCTTCGACTTGTTTGCCGGCAGGCTCTGCGAGTCCGGGTTCACACAGTGCCACCCGGTCGTTTGAGCGTGGCACCCTTTGATCAAAATAACACGGAGAAATTGGTTTGCCGGAAAATCCGGCCACACCCGCTCCACCTGCCTGGGCCATTTTCGCTTGCATTGGCCACGCATAAATGATATAGTGTAGTGAGGTATTTGAGTTGTACGCCCATTGGTATTTTGCAATTCGGCATATAGTTGGCCCGGAGGGTAAGAATGCAACAGCTCTGCCTGATCGCCTCAGCCCTTATAGCTTTACTTGCGGCCCTGTCGGGGACCGCCCTCGCTAAACAAACGCAGTTTGACTACCCCTGTTATCTGGTCGATGCGTATGACCCGGAAAACGACGGCTGGCGGGGTATGGCTATAGACGGCCACTGGCAGGTTTCCGTCGATCCCCAAAAGTGGCTCATCGGCCCGCCGCCATCAAATGTCTCAGGCGTCACGGTGCCCCCGGACCACTGGGTCGAGCTGCAGTTCCGAGGCCCCATCGTAGATGGCCCCGGACCCGACATACACCTCATCGAGCTGGGCCGCGCAGGTGAGCAGGCCCTTGTCTTTCTCACGGACGGGGCCGGGCGCGAGTACCTGCTCGACGTAGCCACCGCGAGCGACGCCGGCGGCCACTTCCCAACCAACATCGACATCGACATCTCCCGCGCCTCTCTGCCGTTCGAGGCGCGAGCTATTCGGCTTGTCGGTCTGGACAAAGGAGGACTCTGCCCGGGCTTCGATATAGCGAATATGCGCGCCAGAATCCGCCTCGGCTGCGGCCCCTACGCCTGCAATCCGTGCCCCGTTGACGGCGCCAAAAACGTCGCACTCGATGCCGCCCTGACGTGGCTGCCCGGAAGCTCCGCAGAAAAGCACATCGTCTATTTCGGCACCGGCCTCGACGCCGTCGATGCAAACGCAGTCCCCGTCGCCGACCCGCCGCAGCCGCAGGTCCAAAACAGCTTCGATCCCCCGTCGCTCAAACTGGGCGAGACTTACTATTGGAGAATCGACGAGGTCAGCTCCGCCGATACAAATAGTCCCTGGCCGGGCAGCATCTGGAGCTTTACCGTAGTTGACCACCTGGTCCTGGATGATTTCGAGTCCTACGAGACCTCATTCGACGCCTGGGCGGCCCTTGGCGGCGCGTTCATATATTTGTCCACAAACACGGAGGTCGTTTACAAAGGCGACTGCTCGATGGCATTGACCTACCACCACGCCCCGCCCTTCTACTCGCAGGTGGTCCGCACATTCACCACCGGCCAGGATTGGAGCGCGGTCGGCGGCAAGGCCGTCGATTTGTTCTTCCGCGGCGAACCGTACAACGACCCCAACGCCCGGATGTTCTTCGCCCTCGGCAATCACGACGCCAACGCCGTAATCCCCTACGACGGCAGCGCCCTCGACATCACCCGCCAGACGTGGCAGAGCTGGAGAATAGACCTCAGCGGCCTGGGCGACGTGGACCTCAGCAAGATCGAGTACATCGCGATTGGCTTCACGGATGACGGCGCACCGGAACCGTCCGGCACGGGATTCAGCACCGTGTACTTCGATAACATCACTCTCTATCCCACCAGGTGCCTGACGCACAACAGGCCGAATGCGGACCTCACCGGAGATTGTGCCGTCAGCTTCCCGGACCTTGAAGAAATGGCATATACCTGGCTCGACAGGACACCCAAGAGGTATCCGCACAAGCCTCCCCAAGCACCACCGCTGGCCTGGTACAAGTTTGACGGCGACGCCGGCGACAGCTCCGGCAACAACTACCACGGCATCCTTACAGGCAACGCCAACGCAGCCTACGATGACCCCCTCAGAGGACTCGTACTGGCCTTGGACGGGCGCAGCGACGCGGTGGACATAACTAATGCCGGCTCTCTGTTCGCAAAAATCCGCAGCGCCATTACCATCACCTTCTGGCAGCGGGGCGCAGACTCGGCGCACCATACCGATACTCTATGCTGTTCAAATTACATTTACGGCCTGCGTGACCCCGCTATCGCCGTCAACCTCGGCGCCTGGAGGCGACCGGGCCGCTACAACTGGGATTGCGGCCACCCATTCTTCTTCGATAAAACCCGCCTTAGCTCGGACCACCGATACGACAGCCAGTGGACAAGCCGCTGGAACCATTGGGCCTTCACCAAAGATACTCAAGCCGGAACCGACCCCAACACGGGCACGATGAACATTTACCTCAACGGCGTCCTCTACGACACCCGCACCGACGCGAACTCACCCATATCAGGAATCTCTTCTTTCCAGATCGGCTCCGGATGGTACGGCGGCTACGATGGGCTCATCGACGACTTCCACATCTACGGCTATGCCCTCTCACTGCCGGAAATTGTACACGTAGCCACAGAAGGCACCGGCCTCTTTGACCTGCCCCTTATGCTCGCCGCCGATTTGAGCGGCGACAACCGGATAAACTTCACAGACTACACCATCCTCGCCGCCCAATGGCTCGATGAACACCTCTGGCCCTAACCGGACTATCAAACAGACTGCTATTCCCCCCTGGGTCCCATCGAAAGCAAAGTGCACAATCGCCCAATCATAATATTGATGCCTGCGTCAAAAG
>JAGMDR010000204.1 GCA_023128595.1 Planctomycetota bacterium
CTGGGGGTTTGGGCGGTTGATGGTGATGATGATTTGACCGTCCTGGTTTAGTATTTAGTGTTTAGTATTTAGTATTTGATATCGGCTATTAGTTAGATATTTATTATACCATACAGAGAGTTAGGTGTCAAGTGAATTTTTTGGCACAGAGAAGGGATTAGCCAGGAATTCACAGGAATTGAGACGAAGGGAATCGCGGATTTTGCGGATTTCTCCGGATTTGCCCCATATACAACTATCAGCATAAGAATTCCTTGCGTCGCAGCAAAAAAACAGATATAATGAAATTCGTTCTCGTGGCTTTGCTTAGAGGTGGATGCTATGAAAAGAGTGATTTTCCTTTGTGCGTGCTTGTTGGCAGTTATTCCCTGTCAGGCAAAAACGATCACTGTTGAGGCACCCCAACCAGTACGTGTTACCATAGAAGCGGATGATTTTGATGCTGGCAGTGATATTAGCACGGCGTTCGATGGTATTACCTTGTCTAATGATGGTTGGGATTCCGTGTATGTTGTTACGTCCACCCACGCTGGCGGCAAGCTGGGTATCCATTCGATAGGGCCAGGTCTAAACGCTGTTGGGGACATCTGGGACTCGTATTATGGGAAAGATACATTGAGGATAGATTTCGCTAATGGAGCAGGCGGTTCTATAGGCATTACGGTCGCTGAAAGCACTCAAAACACTTTTGGCGATACAATTCGGTTAAAAGCATATGACTCAGGGGGGGTACAGCTTGAGTTTGACTTTACCACATTTGGGGCGGGTCTACGCAAGTTACGTGTTAGCCGCGAATACTTCGATATAGCTTATGCCACCATCGAAGGAGATGGTGATATGTGCTTGGACCAAGTGGATGTGGAGTTGCTGCCTGCTTATCAAGGCTTTGCAGATTTCGAGAAAATACAGGATGCCATTGATTCGGCAAGCGATGGAGACGTTATAGAAGTATGGTCGGGCATGTACTACGAACGTATAGATTTTTACGGAATGGCCATAACTGTAACCAGCGTTAACCCCAATGATGGAAATGGAGTTAACGGTACTATCGTTAACGGTACTGGTTCTGGTAATGCTGTAACCTTTGAGAGCCTTGAGGACAGTACATCGATCCTTGCTGGCTTTACTATTCAAGATGCGGACATAGGGATTTATTGTTATTATTCTGACCCTCTAATTAAGAACTGTGTAATAAAAAGCAATATCATGGGTATAGATTGCGATTCCGGAGCACCCACTATACTTGACACTTTTGTTCGGGAGAACTCAGGACCGGGAATAAGGGGTTGTGAAGGGGAAATCTCTGGCTGCATAGTAGCTGATAACTCTGGCGAAGGATTAGTAGCCTGCCAGGGCTTGATAGAAGGTTGCAAAATTACTGGAAATGGTCTTGGTTTGTCTGGCTGTGAAGGGGAGATTACCGAGTGTGTAATCAACGGTAACTTGAGCAATGGTATCGCGAATTCTAACGCCGATATATCTAACTGTACAATTGTGAGCAATAAGGGGCACGGTATTACCGGAGCAACACGATCCTTAACCAACAATATAATAGTCAACAACTGGAATTATGGAGTGGATAATGTTGGCTTGGATGTATTAGCATACAACAACATTTGGGGAAATCTGGATGGTAGCTACAGCAACGTCATTCCGTGCCCAACAGACATCCACAAACCGCCCCGTTTCGCTATTGATTGTTATTGGGATGTCGAGGACAACTGGGTTGAAGGGGAATATCATCTAAAATCAGCCGCCGGAAGGTGGACAGAATCCAACTGGATTTATGACGATGTCAACAGCCCCTGTATCGATACTGGTGACCCTTGCGAGCCTATTGGCAGCGAACCTAACCCTAATGGGGATAGAATTAACATTGGAGCTTACGGCGGCACTGCTGAGGCAAGCAAGTCTCCAACAGGCATAGTCGAACCCGTCTGCGCAGAGTATCCGGCTATGGATTTCGACAAGGATTGCAGAGTTGGCTTTAAGGATTTCGCCCTGTTTGCCCAAAGCTGGCTCGACTGCAACCTGGACCCGCCGGAAGCTTGCTGGGAGTAGGTAATATCCATTCTGTAAAAACAACAGTTTAAGAATTCTTTTCGGTACTGTATCGAATTCTCAACAATCTGAATTAAAGGGAATATTAGGCATGGACGACGAATACCTGGAAAAAGGGTACTACAAGCATGACCTTAAGATCCAATTGGAAACATGTATTGATGTATACGAACAAGACCGCGAGGAATACTGGGCTGAAGAACATGATCGTGGCGATTTAGACCTGTCAAAACTAATATACGAACAGACAGAACGATTTGGAGACAGAATACTAAAAAATACAGAAGACCTTGTATCGGAGCAACCGGTAGACGAGGACTTGGAGCATCTTGATAGCGAGTTTCAAAAATTGACCGAAGAAAATAATGCTCTCAAGAATAGCATCATTAGCTCTGCTAAATGCAAAGGCTTAAAGCCCAGTGAAATCGAAGGAGTGGTAAGACTTTTTAGCCAATTGGAAAATGACCCTCCGAAACGAGATTCTAAGCTCAGGCTTGTTTGGGAAAGACTGTGTATTAAACTTGCTTGGGATATGACAGAAAAAGTGGAAGTGGGAGCGAATAGGATATTGCAGCTTTATAACTTAGGCATGGAGACTAAACCGTTCGATACCACCCTGGTTTTCCTCAGACGGGTTAGCCGTTGCTTCATCTGGGGTTTTGACCCTGAATGCGTGATTCTATGCCGTGGGGTTATTGATTCTGCCTTCAGAAGTGCTGTGGACGATGAAATCTGCAAAAGGCATATCCGCGGTAAGCCCCCAAGGTTCTGGAGGCTTTTCGACCGGATTAAAGCTGCTTTTAAAGAGGGGCTTATTTCCAAGGATGCTAAGGACGCTGCCTATAGAATAAAGACGCGCGGCAACAATGCAGTTCATCATGACCCAAACATTTATAAGCACGCTTTGGACACGATCCGCGACACGTTGCTTGTATTGGAAGAGCTTGGCGCATAACTTAATCCGTCAAAGCACCTTTTCCACCTGTGAACCTGAACATTTCTCAACATCTCTCAGGCTCGGGAACAGACCGCTCTTCGCTTTCAAAGCCTAACAGCCGACGCCAATTCACGAAAGGACCTACAGTCCGAAATGCTTGGAGATCCAAGTACCGTTTTTTGAACGGCTTTGTCTTTGAGAGTTCGTCGAGTGAATGGCAGATTGTATCGTAAATCTTGTCCGATGAGTCTTCATGGGAAAAGCTCAGGTCGATGAGCTTCGGCATCTTATAGTAGAATCTCTTCCTGACCAGACCCCGTCGGATGCGCTTCGCGCGTACACACCACAATTCGGCTTTTATTTGAGTGCCAGCCCGACAGAGACAAATCCATCCGATTGCCTCGTTATATCGCCAGGAATACCAATTCTGAGAATTGTAGTCATTACTGGCGGTTTTCCGTATGTGTTTGCGTATATTGTCGTCTTGCGGGGCGTATCTTAGAACATTGTTAATGCAGCGCTCCCGTTCCCTATCCGTTTCGTCTGTATGCTGGTCAACCGTGCACCGGTATATAAGAATTTCAAAAAAGCATTTGCCCAGCATAGTTATTCCCCGAACACTCTTGAGGCATAGCCGATCAACTCTCAATTATAGCCGAACTACTGTCCCGAATGGCGGTCCCTAGTCCGGCCATAGGTGGCTTGCTTCTAAGTGGGCACTCCGTGGTAAGAATCAAGCCTAAAACCCTTCCCACATTTAGAGTTAGAGCAGCGTATCGTCCCGTATCCATACTGATTTTCACGAAACTTCGGAGTGCGTTTGGCGACTACCTTGCCGCAATATGGGCACGTTGCCTCCACCGTTTCAACGAACTTCCATTTTTTGCACAATTTGTATCTACCCATTCTTCGGCCTCGTGTGGGATTCTTGGTTCTTGGCAAAGCGTTTGCTCGAATACTAAAAGTATAGCAGATTATCCCTGTAAAATGCAAGAAAAAAAATAGAGCAGAAGAGCCTAACGTTGTTGCGTTTTGCGCTTTATCGGCTACCAGCAGAATAGCAAAGCTATAGGGGAGAAAGACCCGACGGTGGAAGAATGGCTCAACTGTAACATTCAGCCGCCCATCTTTGCCGGGACGGGCGTTGTTTTCTAATGGCCTTTGGGCTTGGTGAACGGTATTTCGTTGCCGTCGGCGGTGGTTTTGATTATTGTGTAGTCTGAAACCGCAAGCTACCGAAGACAATAGACGTAGTTTAGGCAGGACGAAAGGTTATGCAGGCAAGCATCGGTAGAGCTGACCTCGGCATCCTTATCCTGTATGGCTGCGTGCTGATTTGGATGGGGGTTTACTATCGGCGCAAGTGCCGGACGTCGAACCAATTTATGGTGGCCGACCGCTCGATCCCCGCCTGGGCCGCGGGCCTGGCGGTGATGAGCGCCTATACCAGCAGCATTTCGTACATTGCAACGCCGGGGATGGCATTCGATTCGAACTGGCATCCAATCATCTTTTCGCTCTGCATAATCCCTGTTGCGTGGGTGGCCTGCAGGTTCGCCGTCCCGTATTACCGCAAGACCCGGCTGATTTCCGTCTATTCGTTTTTGGAGGAAAGGCTCGGCTCCTGGGGGCGGGTCTATGCGGCCCTCTCCTTCCTGCTTTATATGGTCGGACGCGTCGCGGTAATTCTCTACCTCGTCAGCCTGCTGTTGAGCAGATTTCTTCCCGCGGGCGCCCAATCGCACGATCAGATGATAGTAGTTGTCATCCTGGTGATCGGCTTGATCACTATCGTTTATACGCTGCTCGGAGGGATGGAGGCCGTCATCTGGACCGACGTGATGCAGTCGGTGATTATGATCGTGGGCGTTTTGTTTTGTGCAGTCGCTCTATCCTGCCGCGTTTTCTCAGGGCCGCAGCCTTTGATAGCCGCCGCTGTCGAGCACGGCAAGTTCAGCTTCGGCAGCGTGAAGCTCTCTCTTGGCACTCAGGAGATTCTGTCAAACCGGACGATATGGGTGATGATTATCTTCGGGGTTACGGAGAACCTGCGGAATCTCTTGGCCGACCAGAACTACGTTCAGAAGTACTGCTCGGTCCCCACCGAGCGCCAGGCAAAACGCTCGATCTGGATTGCAATGCTGATATATATTCCGCTTACGGTGGTCTTTCTTTATATCGGCACGGCCCTCTTTGCCTTTTACTCCCAGGGCGATGAATTGGCGCGGGCCGGGGTTACCAAGGGCGACCAGGTATTTCCTCACTTTATCGCAACCCAGGTCCCGCCGGTGCTCAAGGGGCTGATCATCGCTGCAATTGTGGCCGCGGCGATGAGCACCGTTGACTCGGCCTTGAACTGCTCGGCCACCGTTCTGCTCCTCGACTTTTACAAGCGATACTTCAATCCGAAAGTAGGTGAGCGAGGCAGTATGGCGTTTCTGCGCCTGGCCACCGTGGTCTGGGGCGCGGTGGGGACCGCCTTTGCCCTTTGGATGATTCAGGCGAGAAGCGCCTTAGATGTTTGGTGGCAGATCTCCGGCATCTTCGGCGGGGGGATGCTCGGACTGTTCATCTTGTCGCTGCTGAAGATTCGCCTTCGTCTGTGGCAGGGCCTTATTTCTATCGGCGCGAGCATTGCCGTTATCAGTTGGGCCTCTTTTATGCGGGACTCTTTCCTGAGCAAATTCAATTTGCAGATAAAAGATTCGTGGAAGTGGGCCGAGTGCCGCCTCGACGTCGTCATCATCGGCGCAGCCGGAACAGCCGCCCTGATGGCCGTCGCCCTTATCTTCGGCTTAATCAACAAAGCCGGAACCTCCCGGCATAAGTAGGGGGGTATCTCCTGCGAAGTATCCGGGTGCGTGAAACGAACCTTGACGTCACTTGCCCTGCAATATAGACTTCAGTAAAAACTGCCGGGAGATTCTTATGCTCGTAGCCAAATTCGCTTCGGATTTGAACACAAATTTACAGGCGAAATCGTTTGCCTCCGGAACGAGTTCGCAAACGCTCCGGATATTG
The DNA here is from genome assembly GCA_023128595.1 of Planctomycetota bacterium. Lineage (GTDB taxonomy): Bacteria > Planctomycetota > Phycisphaerae > Sedimentisphaerales > Anaerobacaceae > DAOVRL01. The sequence continues at coordinate 6,020 of JAGMDR010000204.1, forward strand.
TTCGCGCTTCTCGTATTTGTGATTGGCCCGGCCTCGGCTTTTGGAAAGCCGGTGGCCGAATGGGACTTCACTAAGGGGACCCTCGGCTGGACCGGCAACGCAAGGGTAAAAGAGCTAATCTCCACTCCACAGGGTCTGCTTGTCAGATCAACGGGCGAAGACCCCTGGATAGAAGGACCGCCCGTGGATTTGCCAGGCGCCGAAATGACAAGGGTCAAAATCCGAATGAAATCAAACGCCGATACCGGGGCGGAGGTCTTTTACGGCAGGGCGTTCCAGGCTGGAAAGTCGGTTCGGTTCACCGTCCGCAACGACGGCAGGTGGCACGATTATTCCCTTGTCATCCGCGACAGGCTCGCCGGCGGCACGCGTTTTCGTCTCGACCCCTGTATGGATGCGGGCGAAGTGACAGTTGCTTTTATCAAGGTCGGGCCTATTGGCGAGATAACGCTGCCCTCGCTCCCAATACCGAAAGCACCGAACAAGAGTGCCGGCTCGCCCCTATCTGTCAAATCCGGCCCCATCGAGCTTGTTCACTACAAAGGCAAATGGGGTAACTTCACTGTCAAAGTAAACGGCGCAGAAATGGCTTGCGGACATCAGGACGAGCTGATTGGCCTGGTCTTTGACGGCCAGCCTCAATGGCTCAATCTAAAAGATGCGAAGGTCACATTTCAAAGCCGCCGGAAGGACTCGCTCACAACCACCGTGGCCATCAGCGACACCCGCGGCGCAAACTGGGAGATTCAAAGACGCATAAAGCCCGGCTCCCAGGGCACGCTCCTGGTGGAGACCCGGGTGAAAGTAGATAAAGACCGGGACGTTGTCCACATACCCTGGCTGACGTTGTTCCCCGGCCTCGGGACGTTCGGCCGGGCCAAATACCAGGGCCTCTTCGCGGGCCTCGAATATCTCTGCGATGAGCCCAGCAGCAGCACCGCCGATATCGCCGAGCCCAAGCACATTCGCCGCGTCCCCGACCCCGTCAAGATAACCTTCCCTCTTATGGCGATTGCTCACAACGGCAGCTACATCGGCATAATCTGGGAGCCGTCCGATATGGTCGCAGCAGTCTTCGATTCGCCCGACAGGGTTTACAATTCCGGTGCCCATATTATGGCGCTTACCGGGCCCGCCGTCGGAGAGCATCGCTTCGAAAACGCCCTTTGCGCACATACGCCTTTTAGACTCGAGGCCGACAAGCCTCTGAAAGTCTCGGCAACGATAATCGGCGGCAAAGGCAGGACCGTCGTCGGCGCCGTCAGGCGCTACGTCGATTTGAAGGGCCTGCCCGATGTGCCCAAGGTCGAAGGAGGGCTCGCCGCCGCCGTCAATCTGCTCGCTCACGGCTGGCTCGATTCTCAGATAAATCACGACGGCCTCTTCAGACACGCCGTCTGGGGAAGCAGCTTCGGACCGCAGCCCGCCGCCGATGCCTCAATGTATATCGACTGGCTCACCGGCTACGTCGAAGATAAGAACCTGCGCGAGAGACTCAATGTCCTCAAAGCTCGAGCGCTCGGCAAGATACCCGCGGGCCAGGCCTTCTCAGGCACCATCGGCCACGCGCACATACAATCGGCCCCATTCGTTTTCGGTCGCGTCAATGAATTCGTCAGGCAAAAACGCGATGCCGCCTTCGCTTCGCTCCGCCGCTTCGACCAAAACGGCGTAATGCACTACAGAGCCGGCAAGGCCGACTATTCCAAAACTCACTTCGCAAAACACGCCAACGGCCTCGCAGGCCGGACCGTAGTCAATATTCTCGAGGGTGCCGCCTTCTCGGCAGATGAGCAGTTGATCGCCAAAGCATTGGAGTTGCTGGATAAACAGACCGCCCTCTACGCCGAGACCGTACCCCGCGGCGCACAGACCTGGGAGGTCCCCCTGCACACCCCCGACATATTGGCCTCGGCCCACATGGTAAAGTCCTATACCCTCGCTTATATCATCTCGGGCAAAGAACAGTATCTCGAACAGGCGCGCTACTGGGCCTGGACGGGCGTTCCGTTTGTATATCTCTATCCGCCGAGCACCGGGCGTGTCGGGCCTTATTCCACGATAGCCGTGTTGGGTGCGACCAACTGGCAGGCCCCCGTTTGGTTCGGCCGGCCGGTCCAGTGGTGCGGCCTGGCCTACTGCTCGGCTTTGCACTTCCTAAGCGGAGCCGACCCGAAAGGCCGTTGGGCCAAAATCGCAAAAGGAATCACCGCCGCCGGCCTCCAAATGACCTGGCCGACGACCGACAAAGAGCGCCAGGGCCTGCTGCCGGACTTCTTCGAGTTGCGACCCCAGATACCCGCCGGCCCCGCAATTAACCCCGGCACCGTCCAGGCACACCTGCCGGAGCTTTACGGCGTGGGCAAGATATATGACCTAACCAGACTCCCCGCTCGCCGCTGGTTCATCCACGCCCCCTGCAAAATACGCCAAGTCAAAGAAGAACAAAACGCCGTCTCGCTAATAGTAGAAGGTTGGGCACATAAACAATACCACGTACTGATCTCCGGCATCGAAAACAAACCCACCCAGGTCCTCGCCCGCAACTTCGCTCAGACATCCCCAGAGCCCCCGCCACTAAAACCCCCCCAAACCCAATTCCACCCCGACACCAAATTACTTGTAATAACCCTAACGACCCCCGCAGAAATCCAAATCAGGGACTGATGGGGGGAGAAGTCCCACACTGCCGGCTGGTTTTTGTCAGGCCAGAACGAGGGCGAGGAGCAGTAGGATCAGCGCGAGGGTCTTGCCAGGGACCTTGCGTTTTGAAGCGATTGCCGAGCACAGAGCGATCAGCATTATTCCCCCCGAAGCACTTGCTGGGGGCTGCTGCTCATACCGGCTGTTGAGCCTGATATAAAACTTCGACTCGAAGAGCTTCTGTTGTGTAGCCGGGCAGAAGGTGATGTCCCTCATCTCCTGCGGTTTCAGGAATGCGTGGAAACGACTGACGCATAGGCTGTTGTCCGCAGAAAGCAAATCCTTTCTCGCGAGCTTTGTTCTCTTGCGGTCTTTCCATGCCATTGCAATCACGGATTCGACCACCAAGCTTGGCCTTTCCATGCGTTCTTGTGCCGCCTTGATCGCCGGGCCAAAGTCGATAGCCGTGGTGAACATGACGTTTCCTTTCTTTCGCAATTCTGGGGCAATGGTATTCTCAACGTCGTGGACGCCCAGCTCGGTGCAGCCGTATTCGAGAGGTTCCAACCGTTGAGGCGCTGCGCACAGCAGAAGCAGCTCATTCTCAGGTGCCGAACTGATGGCGGAGATGGCCAGCGGATAGAACGGTTTTTCCGCGGTGAAAGTGATGGCCAGGGGCGTCAGACCGCCGGAGATGGTTTCCGTTACGCCCTTGCGTTTGGCCCAGGCACTTGATTTACTGATCTTGGCAACGATGAAGTAAAATTCTCTGTCGATATACTCCTGGAAAATTGGCTTTGCCTCCGGAGGGACGGCATATTGATGCTTGTCCAGCCACCTCAAGAAGCCGCCCGAGTTACTTGCCTGCACAACATCGATGTGCAGCTCTCTTATCGCGAGGCGCTGGAGTTCGCGTACGCCCGTAGGGAGCGTTTCTTTGTGCAGCTTTACCTGAGGGGCCGAACATCCAAATTTAAGGCCGCCGAAGATTTGTGTCTTTTCTACCGTGAGGTGAGGGCGGGTGGCCTTTTCAGCCTGCTTAAACAAGTCCCAGCTCGAACGCTCTACGGTGGGGCGTGTCGGCACCGGGATCACCCAGGCAAAGTCAGTCGCCGGTCCCTTGTAGCTGCTCCTGAGGTGCAGGGTTTCGTTGCCCTCTTGCCATATAAGCAGGGCCTTTTGAGCATCGGACGAGACCTTCGCCTTGCCGGCATAGGAGAGACTGATTCGGGGCAGGAGCATGCATCCGTCGGCGAGAACATCTTGACCGGCTGAGAGTGCGATCGCAGCTATTAGCAGGGCGAACCTTCGCATGACAAGAGTTTCGGTGGTCGAAGGCAGATTGTCAATAATGTTATCGCTCAGTTCTGGACGGTGGTTTCGTATCGCACGCCTTCGGGTACGGGTACGGGGACGGCGACTGTCACGCCGTGGTCGCCGGCGGTTTTTCGGGATGAATCGACTGCTACGAATGCGGTGTAGGCCGACATCAGGCCGTACTCAAGGGCGACCTGCTTGATTTCGTCGGGCAGGTCGCTCGTTTGGTCGTAGATGGCCTGGTTGGCGAGGTCCTCGATTTTCTTGCGTGCCCAGACGCAGGCGATGCCCCGATGAGCGGCGGACGAATCATCGAGGTCGATCGGGATCGATATGTCCTGATAGTGACCGCCTACCTTTCCCGTGATGTTGATCGTCGTTTTTCCTTCTCCCTTGAACCTGCCCGTAAGTATCACCGGCCGTCCGACGAAGAGGTCCGGTATATGGCGCGGGTACATATCCGTGACCGCCATCCCGCCCCAGTCGATTGTCACGTCGGTCAGGGCCGGGTGGCTTATCCGATCGTAATACAAATCGACCACCTCACCGGCGCTGTCGTCCAGCCCGATATACGCCACGGCCCCTCGACCGAGCTTGGCCATCCTGTCCAAGAGGTATCGGTTGACCGAAGAACCGACTCCGAAGCTAAAGATTCTGCTCTCGCCCAACCGCTCCTGGACCGCCTCGAGGATTTGGGCCTCGTTGCCGATATACCCGTCGGTCATAAAGGAGACTAAGCGAAATCTGTGCGGGTCGTGCTCGAAGTCCAGCGCCGCCTTGATGCCCTCGATCATCTGGGTCCCCCCGCTGCCTTTAAGAGAATCCACGTATTTGAGACCTCTGCGGATGTTCTCCGGCGTAACGGGCACGGGTTTGGGTCCGAGCTGCGAAGCGTTATTTGAAAAGCGGATTATCTGGAACGTATCGTCCGGCTCGAGTTTCTTCAGCGCCCGCCTGATGGCGTCCTTGGCCTTGGCGATGGGTTTTCCGCTCATACTGCCCGAGCAGTCCAGCACGAAGATCATCTCCATCGGCGCCCGCCTGAGAGACGAGAGATTCGCGGGCGGATACAGCATCAGCGTAAAAAAGCCCCCTCGCTTGTCCCGGTGGACCACCAGGGCCGACTTTAATTTCCTGCCGGCGACCCTGTACCGCAGCACAAAGTCCTTGTTCGGGATACTGTCGAGCGGGCTTAGTTTCACCGTAAGCTTCTCCGGCGCCGCAGCGTTCTTGCTGATTGCGTGGTTCGAGCAGGCCGCCTCTTCGATGGCCACACCGGCGTTGATATCGACCGTCAGCGAGATATCGTGCCCGCTGCGTTCGCCGGGCTTTAGATACTGGACCTCGGTCTTCTGGCCCGATATACCGGCCTTGCCGCGCGCCACCGCCCCGACGCCGTCGGTGAAGCCGGGAGGATTGAACCGCGGCCCAACCACCATCGGAAATACAAACTCATACCACCCGTCCACGTAAGCTAACGTATTGAAATACTTGATATTGACGTCGATTTTCTTGCCTGGCTCGATGTTGGCGACTTTCTGCGTGAAGATATTCGGCCGCTCCTGCGTAAGAAGCGAAGCCATGTGTCCCTGGTCCCGCGCCTCTTTGTAGATTCTCTCGGCCTCTTGTCGCTCGCGGATGATGCCCCGAATCTTCCGCTCGCCGACTACCATTATAAACTCATTGATCGCCGCGTTCTGCGGCAGCGGAAATACATAGACCGCCTCAATCTTCTCGTCGTACGGATTGCTAAACTCCTGCGTCACCTCCACCGTCGCGATATAGCCGCTGATCTGCCCCTTGACGTCCGTATGCTTGAGCGGCAGCGGTATCTCTTTCTCCTGCCCAGGCGGCCTGCAAATCATAGCCCCGCAGCCGGGCGTTTCAGCGTCGCGGGCAACAACCGCAACCTCAGACTTCGCAATGATCCATATCTCATCCGCGCTTACCGTCCGCAGGTCTATCGGCAAAGGCCCACCGGGCCCCGGCCTCGGTGTGTAACCCGGTCCCCGCGTGCCGAGCTGCTTCTGGTCAGACTTCAACTTCGAGAGGTACCGCCCATCTATTGAGTAGCTACTCCCATAGCCTTCACCATAACCACCGTACCCGGCACCCCCATAGCCTCCGTAACCCCCACGCGGCAAAAAAGAACCGTGCCCGTCGTAGTACATGGCGCCGCCGTAACCGCCGTATCCCCCCATACCATAGGCGCCGGAATCCAACTTAAACGACTTGCCTGCTATCGGCATATCGCCCAACACCGGTACCTCGCCTTTCCGGCCCTGCTTGTCGATAATCTCCCACCAATCCTTGGGATAAGTAATCTTGTCAGCGTACGGAATTCCCGACTCGTCGGTCTTCAGCAGGATGTCGGCTCTCTTTTTGCTCTCCTGCTCTGTCCGTACGCTGATATCGCCATTATCAGCCCCTGCCTCGACGATTACCTTGGTTTGTACATCCTTGCCATCTCTTCGTGCTACGGTTTGGTCCACTTGTTGTGGCTTTTCCGCCATGTCCGCCCGGCGCGTGCCGCAGCCGGCGAAATAGCCGGCCAGTATTAGGCCCGTCAAGGCCAGGATAATTGATGCTGCTTTTAGTTTCGTCTTCACTTTTGTTCTCCTGTCTCGAACGTGATTTCGGCTGGTATCTCTTGTCCATCCGCATCGGCGGCGACAGTAAGTTCGAGGCCGTATTCCGGCTCGACCCGGCCGGTTATCTGCAGATGGATGGTGGCGATTCGCGTCCGCCCGCTCGGCAGCTCGTTCGCCGTGTTAAAGGCCGCGATGATAATGCGGTCGTTCGCCAATGCAGCCGGGTCGTAGTAACCCGGTTCCTTGAATGCCGCGTGCTCGCCGCCTTCGACGCCGACAATCTTGATTTGCCCGCCGAACGCCTTGAGCTCAAACTGAAACGCTCCAAGCGCCCGTTCCCCCGAATCGACATAGATGTGCAGCGGGGCAAACCGAACCTTGGGCTGGGCCGTCGGATACTCCGGATACGGCTGCCTCGCCAGGACCGGCACCATTACGCACATGCTGGCCGCGATTATAAGTGCTGTCTTTTTCATAGTCAGACTCCTTTATCCAAACGCACGGCCGCAAATGCCAGCACGTCCACGTCGTCGCGATTGACCTGCCCGTCGCCGTTGATGTCCCATTTTGCCTGCCTCGTCTCCGCCGACTCGATGTGCCGAGCCAATTTGAACGCATCCAAGATATCCACCCGCCCGTTCTCGTCGATGTCGGTCGCAAGCCTCGCCTTGCCCACAAGCGTTGTTGAGACAAACTGGTCGGACTTGCTCTTTCGTTCTGCCAACGGTGCCGAGAAATGCTGGTCGGGCTTGCTCTCTTGCTCCGAGGGGCCGGAGAATTGCGTCTCCAACACCACCGCAAATATAATAACGGCCGCAGCGGCGGCAGCGGATGCAGCCCAGCGAGACCACGGGCGCCGCCGACCCCTGCGGACAAAATGCCGATTCGCCCGGTCGATAACCGCCCTGTCCACCTCAGCCGGCACCGATAAGCCCGACCCAAAAAGTGCGTTCAGGTCTTCGGCCAGCTTGGGACAAGCCCCGAAATCGGCCTCGTCATCGAAATGTTCCGTTGTATCGCTCATAATCAACGCTCCAATACCTTTAGGCGCCAAACGCACCAAAAGGTTCAAAGTTTCCCGGCGGTTGAGCCACTTTTTGAACTCAGACCGACCGATTGCAGATCGTCATCCTGAGGCGCAGCCGAAGGTTCCGGCCTTATCAGCAGATAACCGCATTTTGTACTAAGGCCGGATTCTTCGCTTCACTGCGTTTCGCTCATTCGAGGAAGTAGTCCCGTGTTCGGCGGTCATCGCGAAGCCTTTGCACTGCCTGGTGCAGTCTTGACTTTACTGTGCCTATGGGGATGTTCAGAGCCGCGGCGATCTCTTTGAGGCTCATATCATCGAGATACTTCATCATCAGCACCTCCCGCTGCTCATCGGAAAGCACCCCCAGAACCGCGGCCAGCTCGCGACGCGATGTCTCTTTCGGAGCCGGTGCCGGTATTTCGTCCAAAACCTCGTCGTCGGAGCTAACCCGCCGGCTCTTGCGACGCACCGCAAAGGAAGTGTGCTTAACGACCGGGTAGAGGAAGGTGGTCATTGACGCGGTAAGCTCGAAGCCCGGAAACTTCCGCAGCAGGTAGCCAAACGTATCCTGCACAACGTCCAGAGCATCGGCATGGTTCCGCGTGAATCGCCAGGCCAATCGGTAAACCCAGTCGCGATAGCGATAGTAAAGGGCCTCGAACGCATCCGCATCGCCGTCATTGACCAACGCAATCAGTTCTTCGTCTGATTTCATAGAAGATCGATGTCTCAGCCGACCTTGCTTATCTCGAAAGTTACCGTTCCGCCGTCGGTGAATGCGACCGAATCGGTCAGTTCAAGTATTCTATTATGTTGGCCGCAACCCGTCGGTCAAGGGATTTTGATCTTGCGGCGTGATTTTCGGGCCGTTTTCCGTTGTAAATCCATTGCAAAGCTATTACTATGGCTGCCGATTAGCTAAGAAGGAGGCAAAAGACTATGGCACAAGACTTGGTCGGGATAATAGGCGGCACGGGCCTCGGCGATGCACTGGCTGAGCAGATCACCGATGCCGAGCTTCACGACGTCGATACGCCGTTCGGCAAGCCGAGTGCACCGGTCCTGGTGGGCAAATACGGTGGCAGGAAGGTCGCATTCTTGAATCGCCACGGCAAAGGGCACAAGCTCTCGCCGAGCGAAGTGCCATACGCAGCCAACATCTTCGCCCTGAAGAAGCTCGGTGCGCATCTGGTCATAGGCAGTGGGGCTGTAGGTTCACTTCGGGAGAATATCGCACCGGGCGACCTGGTTATTGCCGATCAGCTCATCGACAAGACCCGCAAGCGAGTAAGCACTTATTTCACCGGTTTTGCAGCGGTGCACTGCGAGATGGCACAGCCTCTTTGCGGGCGGGTGCGTGAGATATTGATCGGCTCGGCCAGGCGGATTGATGTTAAGACCCACGCAGAGGGCACATACGTCTGCATGGAAGGGCCGCAATTCTCCACGCGGGCCGAATCCCTGATGCACCGGGCCTGGGGCGGTGACGTCATCGGCATGACCGCCATGCCGGA
>JAGMDR010000205.1 GCA_023128595.1 Planctomycetota bacterium
CTTGATTTGGCTGTCTGGACGGACCAGAGCCAAATCGACCCTGCCGACAAAGAAAAACTAAAAGTGCTTTTCGAATAGTGCGAGACTTTGACGTAAAGCCGGGTCACGGACGCTGTATTGCCTGGATCCTGCCGGGGCTCGCAGAAATCCAAGTTGAGAGGATAACAAAATGAGAAAACCAGTTCAAATGGCAATCGCCTTTGCGGCGTGTGCTGCAATTGTTATGCTGACCGCACGCAGCGAGGGGCAAACGGCCGCTGAAAACACGCAGCCAAAAGCACGATCACAGCGCACCGGCACGCGAAACCCAAGGCCGAACGAGCTTCTTGAAAACAGCCGGTTCATACAGATCCCGGGCCCAAACCCTGTCATCAAGCCCGGGCCCGACGGCGCCTGGGATGACGGCGTCACAGAGGCCTCTGACGCATTCAAGGACGTCGATACCTATTATTTCTATTATCACGCCACCGGCGGCGGCAAGGGATATCGCCTTGGAGTGGCCGGCTCCAAACATCCTTTGGGACCCTTCAAAAAGCACGGCGACAAGCCCGTTCTCGACCTCGGCCCCAAGGGAAGCTGGGATGACAGATACGTCGCCTGCGCCATGGTCCTCAAAGAGGCCGAGAAAGAGTATTATATGTGGTATTCCGGATACGGCAGCCCCCCTAAACATCGAAAGTGGAGTATCGGCCTGGCCACCGCTGAGCATCCAACGGGACCCTGGAAAAAACACGAAGGCAACCCCATCCTCGAGGATTTCGGCTATGTCGGCGGTGTCCTCAAGGTCAACCGAAAGTACCACCTCTACAGTGCCTATCCCATCAGCTCGGCGGGTTACAAGGGCGATTACAGCCCCCTGGCTCTGGCCACAGCCCAAAGACCCGAAGGACCGTACACCAAGTACCCCGGCAATCCCCTTATGAAAAAAGGCGATTTCGGCGACTGGGACGACGGCGGTATCTCCGAAGCCGAGGTCCTCTATCATAACGGCGCGTTCCACATGTTCTACGGCGGAACACATCTGCTCGGGCCTCGTCTCGAGAGTATCGGTTATGCCTACAGCCTGGACGGCTACAATTTTATAAAGTACGGACGCAACCCCGTGGCCGTCCGACAGGCCAATCCGAACGCCGCCGCCTTCGCCGAGGTGCACGCCATCATCGAGCCTCCGTTTGTCTATCTTTATCACACCCTGCGGTATGAAAAGCATGGCGATGACCGCTTCGGCTGGTTTGAAGACCTGGGCGTCCAGGTCCTGGTCACGCAGAGGCCTTTCAGCCTCAATATGCCCGTGCTCAACATCGAATCTCTCGATTCCGGCCAAACAACTTCATTAGATCAATCCCCGCCGGTGAGCTTGGGCCACGTTAGCCGGCTGTCCCTGACCGCCGAGTGTGCCTACAGCAAAAACGCCGCAAGGCCGATAAAGATCCACATCAGGGCGAGCTACGACGGGATGACCTACGACACGGTCGATTTGTACACCTTCGAGAACGATTTTAAGCCGGGACAAACGGCCAGAAAAACCATCGAATTGGACCCCAAAGTCCCATTCATTAAGGTCCTCGTCGAAAACCAGGACCAGAGCCGCAGCGTCTCCGATATCCGGGTAATAGCTGCTCTGGCCGGCTGATAAACAAAACTTGAGCGTAACCGTTCACGGGAGCAAAACTGCGTTCTTGTGTCATTGCGAGGCCTTTAGGCCGAAGCAATCTCAGACCTTCGCAACAGAGAGATTGCCACGCTCGGCTCTGCCTCGCTCGCAATGACATAGAATCGCCAAAATTCGGCATATTAACCCGTGAACGGCTACACTTGAGCTTGCTTTCGCAAGAGGTCCTGGCAATCTCCGCTTCATACTCCGAAACCGAAAACTCGACCACACGCCGCCGCAGCTAAATCGCGCACCGATAAACTCGTTGCATACGTCAAATACTGTACCCCTGACAGTCCGTTCACACGGAAACTGCTTGAAAAAATCGACTGAGTTTGCTATAATTGGGGTAACCATTCACGGGGTAATATGTTGAATTTT
>JAGMDR010000206.1 GCA_023128595.1 Planctomycetota bacterium
CTGAGCGAAGCGAAGCCGCGCCAAGGACTCTGTGTCTCTCTGTGGCCCAAAAAACGTGCAAATTCGTGTTAATTCGTAGTTACTTTAGACGATGACGTTATCTATCAGGCGTGCCGGGCCGAGTTTTACTGCCACCGCTACTAAGACTTTATCCTTGATGCTATCGACCTTCTCAAGCGTATCGGCGTCCACGATACTGACGTATTCAATCTCGGCTGATGGAACTTGCTGTATTATCCGCCGCATCCCGGCGCTGATTTCTTTTGCATTGGTCGCCCCCTCCTCGATCATCTTTTTGCACTTCTGGAGCGATTTGTAGATGACGGCGGCGTCTTTTCTCTGCTGGGCGCTTAGATACTTGTTTCTGCTGCTGACGGCCAGGCCGTCTTCCTCGCGGACGGTCGGGCAGACGGCAATTTCCAGCGGGATATTCAAATCGGCCACCATCCGCTTTATAACAATCGCCTGCTGCGCATCCTTCTGCCCAAGATACGCCACATCGGCCGGCACAATATTGAACAGCTTGGCACAAACCGTCGTCACCCCACGAAAATGCCCGGGCCGAAACGCCCCGCACAGCCCCTCGCTGAGCTTCTCGACCGTTACCCACGTCAGGTTCTCGGCGCCATACATCACCTCCGGCGAAGGATTGAATACAACATCCACGCCGGCCTTCTCACATATTTCAAGGTCCTTTTCGAGCGGTCGCGGGTAATTTTCGAGGTCTTCGCCGGGGCAGAACTGCGTGGGATTGACGAAGATGCTGACGACGACGAAGTCGCAGTCTTTGGCCGCTGCTTCGATAAGCGATACATGGCCGACGTGGAGCGCGCCCATTGTCGGAACCAAGCCAATCTTGCTGCCTTTGCTACGGGCGGCCTTTACCAGGCTTCTGACCGATTCGATTGTCTCTGCGACTTCCATAATCTCGTATTGCGTATTGCGTATCGCGTATTGCGTATTGCGTATCGCGTATTGCGTACAGGCACCGGCCGGCGCCGGTATGACAACCCCAGGCGCTATTTTCCGTTTGTGGCGATGTAGTATTTTACCTGATTTGCGAGGTTTTCGATAGCCGGGGTTTGCGCATAGTCCAATTTGGAGGCCGACAGGCGGATAACGGGGCAGGTTTTCCAGTCTGCGAAGAGCTCGTCGTAGTCGGCGCTCAAGTTTTCGAGGAATTCCGGCTGGATTTGCTGCTCATAAGGCCGGTTGCGGCGGCGGATTCGCTCGAGGCAGCTTTCGGTCGAATCCTGGAGGTATATTGCCAGTACCGGGCGGGAAACGTTTTCCGCCAGCGGCTTGTACACGCTTTCGTAGAGCGTAAGCTGTTGAGGGTCGAGGAGGCGGTGGGCGTAGATGAGCTCCTTTTCAAAGATGTAGTCAGTTATTGCAAGCCGGCCGGCTTCTAACGCACCTGCCTCCAACTGGTCCAGCCTGCCCATCAGGAAGTGTAGCTGTGAGTCCAGGGCGAACTCTTTTCTGCCGGCGTAAACCTGCGGCATAAAGGGATTTGTGTCGTAAGGCTCCAGCAGTATTTTGCACGCGAGCAGGTTGGCCAGCTCTTTTGCGAGGGTGGTTTTTCCGACGCCGATTATACCCGCAACCGAAACGATCTGTGGGCGGCCGGGGTGGGGCGCGAAATCACAGCCGTTCAATCGCTCGGCCAACGCCGCGACCGGCTCGGCCAGAACGGGGTGGAGCAAATCACCGTTGAGCTGGGCGAGGCCTTTTAAGACGAAGGAGCGGAGGTGCATTTGCGGATGCGGGACGGTGAGGCTGGGGCTGCTTATTACCTGACGGTCGAACAGCAAGAGATCCAAGTCGATGGTCCGCGGCGACCATTTCTCTGATCGGACCCGGCCGAGCAGGGTCTCGATGTCGGCCAGGGCCTTGAGGAGGTGCTGCGGGTTGAGCGTGGTTTGGACCTCGGCAACGGCGTTGAGGTATTTGGCTTGATCGGCGCCGCCGAGCGCAGCGCTCTCGATTACGTCACTTACGCCGGTAAGATTGAGCTCGGGTGCACCGGCGAGCATTTCGATGCTGCTCTTTATGTACCGGCGCCTGTCCCCCAGATTGCTCCCCAACCCGATATATGCGGTAGTCTCCTTACCCATCGGTCGAGTCAACCGCCCCACTGGTCGTTTTGAACATTGGCATTTTGAAATTGGATATTGTTTCGGATTTAGGATTTCGTGCTCCGGATTTCAGCGAGGCACACCACCTAACCGAGCTTCTTAATCCTCTCCAGCGCTTCGGTCACATTCTCCGGTGTCGCAAAGGCGGTCAGGCGAAAGTAGCCCTCCCCGGCGGCGCCGAAGCCTGCCCCGGGGGTGCCGACTACGTGGGCCTTGGTTAGCAGCAGATCGAAGAATTCCCAGGAGCCCATCCCGTTCGGCGTCTTGAGCCATATATACGGTGCGTTGACCCCGCCGTGCACGATGTAGCCGATTCCGGTGAGCGTCTTGCGGATGAGGGCGGCGTTGGCCATATAGGTCTCGATGATGTAGCGGACCTGCTGTTTGCCTTGTCGGCTGTAAACGGCGGCGGCGGCGGCCTGGGTGATATAGGAGACGCCGTTGAACTTGGTGCAGTGGCGGCGGTTCCAAATGGGATTGACCTGGACCGGCCTGCCGTCTTTTGTGTAGGCCTCTAACTGTTTTGGGATGACGGTGAACGCGCATCGGACGCCCGTAAACCCGGCCGTCTTCGAGAAGCTGCGGAACTCTATCGCCACGTCCTTGGCGCCGTCGATTTCGTAGATCGAGTGCGGTATCTCGGGCTCAGATATGAAGGCCTCATAAGCAGCGTC
>JAGMDR010000207.1 GCA_023128595.1 Planctomycetota bacterium
TCTTTCGTTGCCACCGCACCGGTCGGATTGTTGGGGAAGCACAGATATATCAAATCGACCTTCTCGGCGGGCGGCTCCGGCACGAAGCCATTCTCGGCGGTGCACGGCATATAGACGATGCCGTCGTAGGCGCCCTTCTCGGCGGGTTCGCCGGCTCGCCCTGCCATAACGTTCGTATCCACATACACCGGATACACCGGGTCCGAGACCGCCACGACGTTGTCGAGGCCGAATATCTCCTGGATATTGCCGGTGTCGCATTTGGCGCCGTCGCTGACGAATATCTCATCCAGCCCAATTTCCACCCCACGGCCGGCATAGTCGTTTTCTCTTATAGCCTCTCGCAGAAACTCATACCCGATGCCCCCATCGTCGTACCCGCGGAACGTCTCGGCCCGTCCCATCTCATCCGCCGCCTTCTTCATCGCCTCGACAACCGCCGGCCCCAAAGGCTGAGTAACGTCCCCAATCCCCATACTGATTATCTGAGCATCCGGATTAGCCTCTTGAAAAGCGCGTTTTCTCCGCCCAATCTCAGGAAACAGATAACCCGCCTGAAGCTTCAAAAAGTTCTCATTTATCCGTGCCATCATGCTACCTTGTTACTCATAATCGGTGACAAGTCCTCTGCGACTCACCGGTTGGGGCATTGTCATTGCGAGGTCTGAAAGGCCGTGGCAATCTCAGGCCCTCGAATGATAGAGATTGCGTCGCTTCGCTCGCAATGACGATTTCGTACAACATCTGCCACAAAGTACCGTTCCCGCGTCCAATCGCCCTGAAGCTATCGAACGCCACATCAAAGGCCGCAATTCTAATCCCGCCCCAAACCCACGTCAAGCAAATAGGAGCACGGCCGGCAGGTAGCGGGAATCCAGAACTGTCGAGCCAGTCACGAGCTTATCGTGTTACAGACCCTGAGATGCCGAATACCCGATCTTCGATCCCAGAGCGAGTGATTTTTGTGGTTCGGCGGACATGCGTCAAGAGGGGTTTGATTGATCAATGGGCGGCTTCTGCCTTCGCAGCCAGGCGCCGCCTTTTCGTCCTCGGCCGAAGTAGAACGCACAGATGGCGCCTATGGCGATTAGGACAAGAGTTACGATGCTGTTCTTGTGAAAGTGCATTAAAAAGTAGCTCAGGCTATCGTCCGCGGCAAACGGCGCAAACCGCCACTCGGCAAGTATCCCCGCCGCCAATCCCAGGATGCCGCAGATAATCCCCAAGCAAGTCGATTTCCGCCCCGACAGGGCCCCGCAGCCAAGGCCAATAAACACCCCCGGCAGCGCAAGCGCGTAGAACCCCTGCTTAGCGATCACAAAAAAGAGCCAATACCCCACAAACCCGCCAACCACAGCCCCGCCAATACCCAGGAGAGGCCCTAGAATAGGCTCACCTTTTCGATCCGACCATATTCCCTTGCCGTTGGCCCCGCCTTGTGACTCAAAGCCTGCTTTATTCATCAGACATTTCCCTTATTCTGACACCCTAACGGCCCAGATCACGGCCGTCCACGCGACGTCCGCATAAGTCTAACCGTACTCTTATAGTTCTGTCAAGGGCCCCTGGCGGGCTTTTCGCCCCGCTGTCGTCGCCAGGCCGCTCGAAGCCGGCCGCGGCAGTCTCAACATTCCCTATTCCTGTCCCTTTTTGTGCCTTTTCGCGGCTACTTGTCTTTTGACGATCGCCTACTTTTCAGGCATGCCCTGAGCACAGCCGCAGCGTAGGTCTGTGTTCTCAGCGTACTCGGCGGTGAGAAATAGCGGATAAGGTTCTTGGAATCCACGGCGCTTTCTCTTGAAATTTCGGCGAAAATCGGTTATAATACGTATAGAGTTCGCTTTTGGAAGGTAACGTAGAAGATGGCAGTCCGACATGACAAAATTCTCTTGCGACCGGCAGTATGTATCATACTGTTATCGATTCTCGCTAATGCCTCGTCCGGGATGAGCATCGCGGCCAAACCGCTCCAGCCCGCCCCGGATTTCTCGCTCACTAATCTCAACGGCCGGACCGTAAGCCTCAGCACCCTGCGAGGCCGAAACACTCTACTATTATTTGGCGCTACACAGTGCCCACATTGCCGGACGGCCTTTGAGATTCTGGAAGATCTTTCTGAGATACTTGGCGATGAATTAGCCATATTGTTCATTGCTGTGAATCAAAATGCCGAGGACGTTGTTGGCTTCTTTGGCGACGACATTCCGCCATACGACATACTTCCCGACCAAACCGGCCAAGTCAGCAGTCATTACGGCATTAAGCGAATCCCTACGTGTGTGTTTATAGATGAAAAGGGCGTGATTCAGTACGTCGGCCGATTCAGTGAGATGATAGTCTGGCGCTTGTTGTCGGGCGAACGGGTCATTTATCCCGACAAGCCGTATAATGGTTTGCAGGCCCTCGACCGGCTCGCCCATAAGCCTGGCCCCACTTCGCCCGGGCCAAAACGCTTTATTGTCGAGCTCGACGAACAGCCCGGATTTTGGCGGAAGCTCTCCAAACCGGCCCTTAAATCGCAGCGGGCACAGTTTCGTCGGGCGGCACAGCGCATCGGAGGGCGAATTATCCACGACTACGGCAAGCTCAAGAACAAGATTGTCGTTGAGATACCTCCCGACAGAACAAATAAGCTCAGGGAGCTGCCGCGATTCAAGAGCTTCAAAGAAGACCGCCGCGTGCACGCCCTTCTGGAGGATTCGGCTTATCAGATCAAGGCCGATTACGCCTGGGACAACGCGATTACCGGTCAGGGTGTCAAGGTCTGCGTTGTCGATACCGGCATTGATTATACGCATCCCGACCTTCAGAACAAGGTCATCGCTCAATACGATTTCATCACGGACACCGAAGAGGCGATGGACGATCAAGGCCACGGCACTCATTGTGCCGGCATAATCGCTTCGGATGGAATGCAGTACCGCGGCGTCAGCTACGACGTTTCGCTGATGGCGGCAAAAGTGCTCGACTCCAGCGGCAACGGTTATTCGTCCGACGTGATTCTCGGCATCAACTGGTGTGTCGAACAAGGCGCCGATGTCATCAGCCTGAGCCTCGGGGAGGGCCTTTACAGCGGGACCTGTGACTACGACGAGATGGCCCAGGTGGTGAACGAGGCGGTTGATGCCGGCGTGGTTGTCGCGTGCGCCGCGGGCAATGACGGCGATTCTGCTCAAATGGTATCGCCGGCCTGTGCATCGAAAGTCATCGCGGTCGGCGCCGTTGACAAGCTCGACAACATCGCCTCGTACTCCGACGGCGGAGATGAGCTCGACCTTGTCGCGCCCGGGGGGGATCAGTTCGGAGGAAGCAGCTTTCCCGAGATAGTCTCGACGTACAGCACCGAAGTAGCCAACAATCCTCTGTATTGCATGTATCTGATCACGGACGAATGCTGGGACAAGTGGTTTGTCGTTGATGGAACCCGGTATATCCAGGCCATAGGAACGTCGATGGCTGCTCCTCACGTTGCCGCAGCGGCCGCACTGCTGCTGGAAGAAAACCCGAGCTTGACACCCGCCCAGATCAAAACCGTTCTCGAAGAGAATGCCGACGATCTGGGAGCGCCCGGCTGGGACAATGTCTATGGGTGCGGCAGAATCAATATGGAAAAAGCCCTCGACAACATCCCGCCGGAAGCAGGTGAGCTGGTGGTCGAAATAGCCGAGCCGAACGCCGCAGATATTTATATAGTTAATGAGCAGTTCAGCCTGACCGCCGAGATCGACTGCTTCGGCGGCGACGGCTGCGGCGACGTACTGGTCCATGCCCAGTTCTGCGACGGGCGAGACTGCAGCGACTTCATCGATATCAACTCGGTCACCGCTATGTCCACGCTGGATAACAATCCGAACGAAGTCGGCATCCTGAGCGGGTACAGCGTTGATACCGATGTACCCGTTATATTCGATGCACAGACCGTGCTCGATATCTCGGAAGAGACCTACGCAAAATCCGTCAATCCGGATAGCTCACTGGTCGGCTCGACGTTGCCGGGCGAATACAACACGGGCGATCTCGAGCCGCAAGACGGTGTCGGCACCACCGGCGAGGACGTCGAGGTGCACTATGAATTCGAGATCCCCGCAGGCAAAGTCAAGACACTCAAGGTCAGACTGGAAAACTACCTGGTGTTGCACTTTGACTATCCACCCTTCGCCGGCTGGTACGTCTATACGTCCAACGCCGGCCAGGACAATCTGCATCTTGTCGGCGACTGCATCCCCGCCGAAGGAGGCGGCGGCGAGACCCCACCGCCGGACTGCTGGTTCATTTGCGACGACCCCAATGTACTGAGCGACCTGGCCCCCGGCGGAACCAACTATATAAAGCTGGTCTCTCACGACGTCGGCGACAACGACTGGCTTTTCTTCAACGACATTGAGGTCATCGTTGAATACGAAACTGACCCGGACAACGACGAGGTTTACAAATACTACGTTAAGTTCGAGCTCAACGACATCGACCTCTCGAACGAGCTGACCGCCGCCCGCATTAAACTCAACGTAACACAGAGCGCGGAAAACTCTATCGGCGAGCTGTATCTCGTGGACAATACGCTCCTGTCGGGCGACTCGGCCCAGGCCCTGCACGAAGCCAAAGACCCCTGCTATTCGAGTCTTATCAACCCGATAAAGAGCTTTACCTGCGAGAACACCGGGACTGTCAGCCTGAATGTCAAGGCCGCTGTCGAGCAAGCCCTGTTCGCCGGACAAGAGACGATCGCCTTTCAAATCAGCGAACGCAACAACAGCCGGTTGTTCGCCATTGACGCCAACAACGGCGAGAGTCCGCCCTTACTCACAATCTCGCAAAAAGTCCAGCAAGGCTCGCCCAACCAGCCGCCAGGCGGCGAGCCTGCCAACGACCCGAACAACGGGCCGCGCGCGCTTACCTACGACAGCGTGGTTGTCAAGGACATAAACGAAGACACCTATGTCAAATATGACAGTCCGGATTCGGCTGTGATTGGCGCGGAGTTCGCGTCGCAGTACTGCACGGGCGACCTCGAACCGCAAGACGGCGTCGGCGCCACCGGAGAGGACGTCCAGAAACACTACGAATTTGCAATTCCGCCGGGAAACATCAAGACGTTCAAAGTGCGAATGGAAAACTACCTTGTGGTGCACTTTGATTATCCGCCCTTTGCGGGCTGGTATGTCTATACATCCAACGCCGACGGAGACAATCTGCATCTTGTCGGCGACTGCATTCCCGCCGAAGGCGGCGGTGGGGAGGCACAGTCACCGGACTGTTGGTTTGTCTCCAGCGACCCCAATGTACTGGGTGACCTGGCCCCCGGCGAAATCAACTACATCAAGCTCGTTTCGCACGACGTCGGTGACAACGACTGGATTTTCTTCAACGACATCGAGGTCATCGTGGAGTACGAAATCGACCCTAACAATGACAATATAAGCAGGTATTATGTCAAGTTTGACATTTCGGACTTGCCGGCCGATGCTGAGGTGGACTCGGCCACTCTCAGTCTGTTCGTTAGCGAGCCCGCCGCGGATGCCGCTGCAGAAATCAGCATTGTCAGCAGCACGTATGACCCGTGCACGAGCCCTTACACTATTTACGAGGCCCAGGATGCCGACTATTCGAGCTTGACCAATCCCATAAAGAGCGTTGTGTGCGAGAGCACCGGGCTCAAGCAGATAAACGTCAGAGTCGCGCTTGAAGACGCCGTGGAGAGCGGCGTCGAAGAAATAGCATTTCTTATTACCGAGCAAAATGAGGATGCCCTGTTCACCATCGACGCCAACGCCGGTGCAAATCCGCCGCGCCTGGATGTCTATCTCAAATCCGACGTGAGCGGCGGCCTGGCCAAGTGGAGTATCCTCCCGAATGATTACGGCAATTTCACCCTGCGCGTCCTGGCGAGCAACAACGTCGGCGTGGTCGGGCTTTCCGACGCCATAGTCGTCAACATTCACGACCCAAATCTGCCGATCATCCACAACGTTGACTGCATGATCAATTCGGCCTGGCAGGACTGCACAAAAGCCCAATACGGAGATAACCTCCAGAAGATAAGAATCGACGCCACTGACCCGCAGGAAGCACCTGATGTCCGGCTGACGCTCAGAAACGTTCCCGACGAGCATAACTTCGTGGACGAGCAGTTGACGTACAGCGAGGGGTATTTCACACACGATACCGACCTTGAGATATCAGACTCCGGCCAGTGGCAAATTCAGGTCATCGCCAGCGACTCCGACGGCAA
>JAGMDR010000208.1 GCA_023128595.1 Planctomycetota bacterium
AAAGTAGTCGATTTGTAAAGGATTCGCGACAGTTGTAGAGGATTCGCGACATAAGTAGAGCTGCCTTATAGGCAGATGAGATCGTTGGGATGGGAGGTTTGATTGGGGCTTTGGTAGCCATGATTTTAGCCTCCTGATCGGCTATTGGCTATTCAGTATCGAGGATCCGCTATTAGTTCAATAGGCATTATACACGATATGAGGTTAGGTGTCAAGTGAATTTTTGTTTTTAGACACGGATTTACACAGATTAACACTGCCACAGAGGGCACAGAGAACAGAGAGAATAAGAGTAGGTTTTTGAAATCGGCCTACGGCGGGGTTGTTTACCGGCCGGAGGGGCGATATACTCGATGTAAGGCTGTTTGAAATCGATCAACGAATTAGAATGGAGGGAGAAAAATAGGTGAGGGGCCCTAGGTTTTTTGAGAGGACAAAAAATGAAAACATCGGCGTTACTTTTGGCGTGTTTGCTTTTAGCCATTTCTTATGCCGCAAAAGCTGGTGCTACTCCCGAGGAAGTCAAGGAAACTGAACAACTTGTCCCGAGTGAGGATGAAATTATACAATTCTGCAATTCTGCAGAATTAGGTGATGCAAATGCCATGTTGAAACTCGGGGAGATTTATTCCTACGGCGAGGGAGTTGTTGAGGATGCTAATATTGCAGTGGAATGGTTTCTCAAAGCTGCTCAAGTGGGAAATGCTGAGGCAATGTATAAGCTTGGTGATATGTATTACTTTGGCAAGGGCGTTACTGAAGATACTAATGAGGCAATCATTTGGTACACGAAAGCGGCGAACGCAGGACATAGTGAATCAATGTATGAGCTTGGTGATACGTACCACTATGGCTGGGGTGTTAAAGAGGACCCTAACAAGGCTGAGGAATGGTACGGCAAAGCAATTAGCTCCTACCGTAAAGATGCTGAAGCAGGGGACAGCAGTGCTATGCAGAATGTCGCCAAAATGTATGAGAATGGTGAGGGTGTACCAAAAGATTACACACAAGCTTTGCAATGGTACAGCAAGGCTGCTGAGGGTGGAAGTAGAGATGCAATGTACAGAATTGGATTGATGTATGAAAACGGCAAAGGGATAGGTAAAGATTATGAGCAAGCCAAAAATTGGTATAAGAAAGCGATTGAACTGGGCAACGAAGATGCGAAAATGCGGTTGGTTGTTATTTTTGTGAAAGAATATTACAAGGTTGCTTTATGGGGATTGTTAGCTGTTTTCGTAGTGGGTGGTTTCATTTACGGTGCCGGGGGGAAACAAACAGATGAGGATGTCAAATTACTTGACATAGATAACAGGCCGAAGAAATGGGGAGTTTGGTTAACGATTAGAAGATATACAGGGGGATTATTTATTTACCTAATCTATTGGATTACATTATGGGGTGGTTTCACACGTGTTGTTGGTGCCACTTTATCAGGCCAACATGCCTCTGAGTTGGTTGAGGAAGGAGTGCTTGAAAGCGTCTGGGATTATGGTTGGGGTGACCACTATATCTGGTTTCTCATTATCTTCTGCTTGGTTGCCTACAGCAGTGGTGGATTGGCTGGTGCCACAGCCAAGAAAAAAGGAGCTATAGTCGCAAGTATAGCGAACTTACCTGTTATTGTTGTATCGTCTTTGATTTGTATTTTCTTATATATATCCAAAGTAGAGGTTGAAAGTCCTATCGCATGGAAAATCGTATTACCTTTGTCTATTATGTGTTCTACGTATTTTGTTGTATTGGGTGGTACTGGTGGGCAAAAATCTCAATCTGAGAACTTTGCCGATAGCACGATATTGGGTATACGCCCATTCCATTGGTTTTGGCTTTGGCTCGTAAGCAGCATTTATATTCAATGCCTTGCCAGCTGTCTCGTAAAGGTTATTTTTTGGGATTTTACTTCTGATAATTATGGATTGATTTATGGTCTTGTTCGCCTTGTACTAATTCTGCCAGGTTTTGTCTACGGATATGCGGTATTTCTCATGTACGAGATACTCAACGGAGAGCGATTAGAGAATAAGAGCGTTATTGTAAAAATATTAGCTTTTATAGGTTATTATATCGGCGGGCTAATCGCAGGTGGAGTGGTGGAACTAATAATTTGTAAGATTTTTAGTTTTATCTCGAGTCTGTTTTCATAGGATTATCTAAATTAGAAGGGTAAGCGAAATGCTGGAAAAACAGCCACTCTTGATACCTGGTTTAATTGCAGCATTAATGCTTCTCGGCGCTCTCGCACCTTGGCCTTACGGTTATTATCAACTTCTGAGATTTGTTGTTTGTGGCGTTAGCATATATGTAGCTGTTATTGCATACGACTGGCAAAAGATATGGGTAACTTGGCTGTTTGGTTTTGTCGCTGTTCTATTTAATCCGGTGATTTCGATACAGCTGTCAAGGGAACTTTGGCAGCGGATAGATGTAATCTGTGCTTTGTTGTTCGTTGTTATAGTATTTATTCTGAAAAAGCCAACAGCAGAGAAACAGGAAGGGGAATAAGCCCGCCACTTTCTTACTGCTCGGTTTTGGTGCGGTTATGATGAGCAGAAAACGTAGAGCATAGACTATACTTATCAGGAGAATTATTATGCCAAATCTTTATCTTCAATTGTTGAAGATTCGAGCTAATCATGCCGGGCCAAATACGGCAAGGGCATATATTAGCTTAAAAGGAAGCTCGGTCCAAAAAGTGTCAGCAGAATGTCGCACATCGAAAGAAGTCGAAGAAGCAGCAAACCGGCTTATCAAAGAGTTGAAGGCAATAAAAAGACAAGCAGCAACATTCTTTGAAAAAGAGAAAAAGAACTGACGAGATATAGCAAATAAATCGTGAGCGGAAAAACCACCGAAGGCGATTCCATATTCCTTACATCCGTAGCTATTGGTGAATGGCTAAATGGGGGTGGGGGAGGGGCGGGAGAGTTAGTGAAATCGGGAGGGTAGATGGCAGAAAATGATTTGACTCCGCAATCGCAGGCTGCAAGAGAAAACCATTGACTATGTGAGAATGAGAAGATACTATAACAGGCTGACTTGGCCGTGCACAAAAGCCGATCGTCAAGAATTGTAATGTAATCTGGAGGTGTTTATGTTTACTAAAGCACGAAAACTCATTTGGTCTGCGGCATTGTGCGCGGTCGGTTTCACCGTTGCCCTGCTTATGGGCTACCCATCCGATGCAGCCGAGGCCAAGGCGGAGTTGTTGAAATCGAAAGTCGTCAATTGGGACGCCGCCCAATTGCTCCAGGCCGACTGGGGGCAGATGCGTGTCTATTTCCGGGGACAAACGGCCGGGACAAAGGACGTGCTGACAGCGGCGGCAGTAGTCGAGCCGGGCAAGGCCGTACATCGCGCACACCGGCACGCACAAGAGGAGTACCTGGTCCTGGTCGCCGGCTCCGGGACGTGGTCGCTGGCGGGAAAAGAATTCCCCGCCGCACGCGGCGACATTTTATATGTTGAACCGTGGGTCTATCACGGACTCACAAACACCGGCGACGAGCCGCTTATCTTCGTTGTCGTCAGATACAACCCCAAAGGCGTGGAAATCCCGCCGAAACCGGACAACCGTCCGAACGAACTGTAGTCTGACCGCGGCTGGGCTGACGGCGCCCGCGATTCGCCGAAGACAAACAAACAGGCCGGCTGACTATTGCGCCTCTACAGCCCCCCCCTCGCAGGGCCTCATTACAAGAGGCGCGTATCCGAATATCCTCACAGGTTCTCCTGTACGTATTTTACCGCATTGGTAAAGATTGTCGTGCCGTCACCGCGTCCCTTGGCGGATTTGCTTTGCAGGCGTGTCCAGTGCGGATGCTGAGTGGGCCTGACGAACCTTTCCGGATGCGGCATGAGTCCGAGGACCCTGCCCGTGCTGTCTGTCAGGCCCGCTATCGAGTCGGTCGATCCGTTGGGATTAACGGGGTACCGGCCCTCCTGCCCGTCCTTATCGACGTACTTAAACGCAACATACCCCTCGGATTTCAGTTCGTCCAACGTGGCTTCGTCCTTCGTGACAACCTTACCTTCGGCATGCGCTATCGGCAGATAGATTTGCCTGCCCGGCTCGACGAAAATGCACCTGTCGGTTTGCGGAGCCAGATAGACCCACCTGTCCTCGAACTTGCCGCTGTCGTTGTAAGTTATGGTAACCTTATCCTGATGGTTGGTCGAGTTAGCACCAGGAAGGATACCCGCCTTGACCAGAACCTGGAAGCCGTTGCAGATCCCGAGCACTAATTTGCCGTCATCGATGAATTTGCGTACCGGCTCGTTGAGGTGGTGCACTACTTGATTGGCCAGTATCTTGCCCGCAGCCACGTCGTCGCCGTAGCTGAATCCCCCCGGAAAAACGATTATCTGGAATTCATCCAGGCTGCTTTTGTCCTCGATAATCCTGTTTATATGCACCCGCTGTGCCTTCGCCCCGGCTAATTCGAGTGCATATTCAGTCTCCATATCACAGTTTATACCAGCCGCACGCAATACTATCGCTTTTACCCCGTTAGAAATTCCGCCTTTTTGTATCATACTATCACCATATTAGAGACCTTGCCTTTTTGTATTATATCCCTCGTTGTAAAATTTCTAACGGGGTTTACCTCTGCCATCTTCTTACCAATCAAACGTCTTTTGCCACGCGTCTTTTAACGAATCTATGTCCGACTCGACAACGTTCTTGCCGTCTTCTGACTTTATGATAAGCGTTTTTTCTTCCGTCACTTTGCCGATTTGGCCGAACGGCAAATTGAGCATCAGCTTGGCGAAGGCATCGTACTTGTCCGGCTCAACCTCCACGATATAGCGGCTGTTCGATTCGCTGAACAATTGCGCATCCGCTCGCCAGCAGTCTTTGCTCTTTGGCAGACCCCGCAAGTCCGCCTCTATCCCCAGCCCGCCGGCAAACGCCATCTCAGCCAGCGCGACAGCCAGGCCTCCCTCGGAGCAATCGTGGCAGCTAACCACCAGACCGGCCGCAATCGCTTCGGCAATTTTCCGGGCAATCTTGGGGGCCGTCACAAGATCCAGCTTCGGAACGTTTGCCCCAAGCTGACCCAGGACCTTGTAATAATGCGAGCCGCCCAATTCGTCCTTCGTCTTGCCCACTATGAACAGCAGGTTCGAGGCCTTCTTCGCATCCATCGTCACGCATTTACTAATATCATCGACTATTGATATCGCGCTTATCAAGAGCGTCGAGGGAATGGATATTCGGCTTCCATCGTCGCAGGCGAACTGGTTATTGAGCGAGTCCTTGCCGGAAATAAACGGCGCCTCAAACGCCATCGCCCCGTCGTAGCAGGCCTGGGACGCTCGCACCAACGGCCCGAACGTCTCGGGCCTCGTGCAGTCGCCCCAGCAAAAATTATCCAACAGAGCAATCCTGTCAATCCGGCCCCCTACGCACACCAGATTCCTTATCGCCTCGTCGATTCCCGCCAGCCCCATCCAGTACGGATTGATGTCGCCATAGATCGGATTCATTCCGCAGCTAATCGCAAGCCCCCTGTCCGAATCGAGCTTTGGTTGTATCACCGACGCATCGCCGGGCCCATCGTTGTCTATGCCTGTCAGCGGCTTAACAACCGAACCGCCCTGAACCTCGTGGTCGTACTGACGGATAACCCACTCCTTGCTCGCCACGTTGTAAGATGAAAGAATTTTCAAAAGCTCACCGTTGTAATTATCTTTCTGGAGCATGCCTGGCTCGGTCAGCTCGCGCGACTTCCAGACCGCCTTGCGAGAGTACTTCGGCACACCATCGTGCCAAAACTCCATATCCAGCTCGCCCACCTGCCGGCCGTTGTAACGCAATGTGAGCTTTTTATCGCCGGTGAATCTGCCTATCACCGTGGACTCGACATTTTCGTTGTCGAAAATCTTCGTTATTGCTTTGAGATTTTCCGGCTTTACCGCTACTACCATTCTTTCCTGCGCCTCACTAATCCAGATTTCGGTATAGTTGAGCCCGGCATATTTTAGTGTAACTTTTTCCAAATCGACTTCTACGCCGAGCTCTTTGCCCATTTCTCCGACCGCACCGCTTAGTCCGCCGGCCCCGCAGTCGGCGATTGCCTCGTATAAGCCGGCTTCGTTTGCCTGAAGCAGTACGTCGAGCGTTTTCTTTTCCGTTATCGGATTGCCGATTTGCACGGCGTGGGAAAAGATTGTCTCGTGCTCGTGGGTCATTTCGCCGCTCGAAAAGGTTGCGCCGTGTATCCCGTCCCGGCCTGTTCTGCCGCCGACCACCACAACCAGATTTCCAACCTGCGGATTATCGAAGCATTTATTCCTGTCGATCAAGCCTATATTGCCGCAATAAACCAGCGGATTAGCCATATATCTGTCGTCAAAATAGATTGCACCATTGACCGTTGGTATTCCCATCCTGTTGCCGTAGTCGCGAACACCCGCTACGACGCCCTTCATAATCCGCCTCGGATGCAGGACCCCTTTGGGAATATCTTCAAGTTTCCTGTCCGGCTCACCGAAGCAGAATATATCCGTGTTGGCGATGGGTCTTGCACCCAGGCCGGTTGCCATCGGGTCACGAATCACCCCGCCGATGCCCGTGGCCGACCCGCCGTAAGGGTCAAGCGCCGAGGGATGATTGTGCGTCTCGACCTTGAAACAAATCGCCGAGTCCTCGTCAAACTCCACTACTCCGGCGTTGTCGGAAAAGACCGATATGCACCATTTCTTATCGAGGTCCTTGGTCGCCTTGAAAACCGTCTCTTTCAGCAGATTGTCAAAATGCACCTGCTCACCGTCAATTGTCATATCGACCGAGCTTTTCAGGGTCTTATGGACGCAGTGCTCGCTCCAGGTCTGGGCGATTGCCTCAAGCTCAACGTCCGTGGGCTCTTTAGCGAGCTGCTCATAGTATTTTTGAATGGTCTGCATTTCGACCAGATTCAGGAACAGGTCCTTTTCTTTGCTCAGGGCTGTCAGTCCGTCGTCGTCAAGGTCGCGTATCGGCCAGTGCACAATCTGCAGCTCGTATGGTTTTAGATGCGGGCTTGGGGGCTCGGCCTCATCGCCGATTATCACGTCTTCAATGCAGTCGTTTGCAAGGACCTTCTTGGCGATCATATCGGCCTGGCTTTTGGTAATCTCACCAAGCAATACATACTTCCGGGCGGTTCGAACATTGTCGGCCCTAACACCCATATCGCCGATAGCAGCCATTACCGACCCGGCAACCGGATCGGTGACGCCGCTCTTTAGATGCACCTCAATCAAAGTCGCCTTGGCAAGCCCGGCCGGCGCTTTGCTCCTGCCCACATAATACTCTTCACAGACCGCGTCGCTCAGAAGCTCTTTCGCAACACGCCTGGCAAAATCATCGTCGAAGCCTGCCTCAATCAAAAAGACCTTGGCAGACTGAACCGCCTCGACCGAACCGATGCCCAGCTCCCTTATATCTTCCAGCACACTCTTGCCCTGCACATCGGAAAAGCCCGACCGATTAAGAACCTCAAACCTCCACTGTCTCACGATATTATTTCCTTAATTAAATTAAAGTGCCTAAAGTGAGCTAAAGTGAGCTAAACTGCCTAAAGTTATGACAGATTTCAGACTCACTTGCTGCCTTATACTTCGATATTCGATATTCCTTGTTCCGCCGTAAGGCGTCCTGCGGAGATATTCGATATTCAAATGCTCTTCTGTGCTATATTTGCACTTATATCGTTTGAAATTGTAGTGATGAAAGTTCTTCCCATGTGGCACGTGAGCTAATTCCAAGAAACTCAACCCCAACAACACGACCTTCGCTGTCGAAATCAAGGATTACACCCGGACGTACTTCTTCTGATTCAACTACTTTACTTTCATCCAGACGGAGATAAAGAGTATCACTTTCCTTATCAATTTTCAGTCTCATTACTCACCTGTATATTGCATCACGATATTAGTTCCTTCTTCTTTATTTTGTACTTTATTAGAGCCGCGCGTTTTTCTCTCGCTTTGGTGAGAAGGTATTCTATCCGCTTCTTATCCCGGCTTTTGATCGCCCTTTTGAGCTTCGAGAGCTCGCAGATGGTCTTATCTATCCCTCTGGCGATGTTGCCGCTGTTTGTCAGCAGTACGTCGGCCCAGATATTAACCGGACCCGATGCTATCCTTGAAGTATCCATAAACCCTTTGCCCGCGAGCTTAAGCTCTCCGCTGCTGTTGGCATTTATCAATGCCGCCGCCGCTATATGCGGCAGATGGCTTACGTTTGCGAAGATTCTGTCATGCTCTGCCGGCCTCATCAACTTCACAAAGCTGCCGAGTTCGCTCCAGAACTTCTTCAGGGTCTGCACCGCCCGGCGATTAGTCTTGTCCGTAGTCGTCAAAATACACATCGCATCTTCGAACAAATCGTCTCTGGCGAATTCAACGCCCCTTTGCTCCGAGCCGGCGATTGGATGCGAGCCGACATAGTGAACGGTGCTCGGCAGTTTCTTCGCCGCCCAGCGGTGCGGCAAAACCTTTGTCGAGCCGACATCGCTGACGATACAGCCACGGGGCAGCGCATCGGCGATCTCGCCAAAAACACCCTCGAAGGTGCAGATCGGGGTAGCGAGAATAACGAGGTCCGCCCCGGAAACGCTCTGCTTTATGTCGCCGACGATTTCCGTGGCCACCGCCAGTTCTCTCGCCTTTCGGCGGGTGCTGGGCCGATGTGTATAACCCACAACCTTTATGCGCGGAAAAGACCGCAAAACCGCCAGTGCAATTGAGCCGCCTAAAAGGCCCAGCCCTGCAACAGTTATTTGCCTTAAACACTTCAAAACCAAGACCTTATGAAAATGTACTCACGAAAAAGCTCGACTAAGAATTACTACGGCCGGGGCTAAATGTCAATTTTTTTCTTTGATTTATCCGGCCAAGATGATAACATATTCATTTAATAGTAAAACTACCGGCAGATGCAGTCGATACGAGCAAGAATCTGACATAGAAAGGGATGCCCGTTGTTTATGGGCAATTTTTTTGTAAACATTTTCGTCCGCTGCTTTTGGCCGGGCGAAATATTCTGATAAACAAAATGCCTAAAAACAACAATCTCAGCAACGGCGACCACCTTGACTTTGAGGAGAAAGTAGCCGCCCTCGATCGCCAGATGAACGAGCTTCGCAGGCTCAGCTCCATCAAGGGTATCAACTACTCTGCCGAAATTCGCCGCCTCCGCAGGGAACAGGTTGCCGAGCTCAAACGGTCCTATGCAAATCTGACCGCCTGGCAGACCGTTCAGGTCGCACGTCACCCGAAAAGACCGCTTCTTTGCGACTATCTTGACTTGATGGTAAAGGATTTCCGCGAATTGCACGGCGACAGATGCTTCGGCGACGACCGCGCAATCGTAACGGGCCTCGGCCAGATCGGCAGAGAAAGAGTGCTGGTGGTCGGACAGAACAAAGGCAAGAACACAAAGGAAAAGGTTGCCTGCAATTTCGGATGTCCCAACCCCGAAGGTTATCGCAAGGCATTGGCCAAAATGAAATTCGCCGAAAAGTTCGGCATCCCCGTAGTCACGCTCATTGACACCCCCGGCGCCTATCCCGGCATCGGCGCCGAAGAGCGAGGCCAGGCACAGGCCATAGCGGTCAATCTTGCCGAAATGTCACGCCTGAGAGTGCCTATAATTTGCATTGTTATCGGAGAGGGCGGCTCAGGCGGCGCTCTGGGAATAGGTGTCGGCGACAGAATGGCAATGCTCGAATTTGCGTACTATTCGGTGATATCACCGGAGGGATGTGCCGCCATATTGTGGCGCGACGGCTCCCAGGCCCCACAAGCTGCCGAGGCCCTCAAGTTGACCAGTAAGGACCTATGCAAGCTCGGACTTGTCGATACGGTTATTCCCGAGCCGCTCGGCGGCGCGCACCGGAGCCTTCACGACACCATTTATAATGTCGAGCAATACATCATCAAAACTCTGCGCGACCTCAAGCGTACAAAGATCGACAACCTGCTCGATAACAGATACAAGAAATTGCGGGCCATAGGCGCCGGCCCCACAGAAAAGCTCCGTCGCAAGACCCAGGCGGCTACAGATCGGATAGCCGCAGCGCTCAAGGCCATTCCGGCCAAACCAAAACGAGTCCCCGCCAAGGTCTAACAGCGTTCCGCCCTTGGTTGTGAAATATCTTCAAAATATGGGCCTCAAGCAGGCTCGGCGTGTATGAGGTTCCTGAAGGAGAGTAATTATGTCGAAAAAAAGACGCAACGCGGCAAACACAAAATCTTCAAACCCACGAGCCAAAGATAATAACCTCCTTACGCGGCGAAACTTCATCGCAGCCGCAGCCGGTGTAGGCGCAATGGGCCTGACCGCAAAAGGTGCAAACAAGCAAAAGGCCAAGGAACCAAAAATGCCCGTCTGGACCGGAGACCTCAAAAGCTCTGCAAAGCCCAGACCCGGCATTCCGAGAAAATCAAGACCCAACGGCCTTAACTTGATCGTTATCATCGCGGATACCTGGCGGGCCGATCATCTCGGGTGCTACGGAAGCACTCGCATAAAGACGCCGTTTCTCGATAAGTTTGCAAAAGAAGCGGTTGTGTTCGAGAACGCCACGGCCGAGGGACTGCCCACCATCCCCTGCCGAAGGGTATATCACACCGGCAAGAGCGTTCTTCCCGAGGCAAAGTGGCAGCCGCTCGCCGACAGCGACACAACTCTTGCCCAAGTCCTGCAGAAACACGGCATCACAACGGGCTTCATCGTTGACACATATCACCACTTCAAGCCGAATTACAATTTCCATCGCGGCTTTGATTCCTGGCATTGGGTGCGCGGACAGGAGACAGACAGATGGAAAAGCGGACCGAAGGAAAAATTCGACCCGAAAAAGCACATGCCCGCCCACCTATGGAGCGAGCGGTATGACAGAAATATGCGCCAGTACCTGATGAACACCCAGGACAGAAAAAATCAGGAGGACTACTTCTGTGCTCAGTCGTGCGGCGCAGCCGCCGATTGGCTCGAGCGAAACGCCAACGGCGGACCGTTTATGCTCTGGATCGATATGTTCGACCCCCACGAGCCCTGGGACGCCCCGCCGAAATTTCAAAAGATGTATCGCCACGAGTATCCTTACGAAAGATATTTATTCGGATACGGAGTCAGAAATGCCGACATTCGCCCCGACGATTTACCCGTCATCAGCGACCTTTACGCAGCCGAGGTAACATTCAGTGACTACTGCATCGGCCGCCTCTTGAAAAGAGTCGAACAATTGGGCCTGACGGACAATACAATCATCGCCTTCTCAACCGACCACGGCACGCACCTCGGCGAAGAAGGATGCGTCCAGAAAACCCCCGGCCTTCTAAACGCCTGTGTTACGCATATTCCATTAATCATAAAGCATCCGGATAAAAAGTTTGCCTCAAAACGCGTCGATGCGCTCGTCAGTGCCGTCGATTTTATGCCCACGTTCCTTGCACTGCAGGGAATTGACGATTACAAGAATATGGACGGACAGAATATGTGGAACCTGGCAACCGGCCGGGCACCCTCACTCCACGACAATGTTTACACGGTTTTCAACACATTCGGAGCAATACACAACCTCGACTGGCACTATTTTCAGAACATCAGGGGCAAAAACCCCGGCAAGGGGCCCTGCCTCTACAACCTGAAAACCGACCCCAGACAGACCAGGAACGTTATCAAGCAATTCCCAAAGGTCGCAAAAGATCTCAGAAGCAAATTGCAGAACCATCTCAAGATTGAAATACCTCCTCTGAAGTTGTAGTACTGTGCAACGGATGCAATGCAGAGCGTCATTGCGAGGACCTCACCGGATTCTCAGGAGGCATACAGAAGAAAGTAGCCCACGCACGTCATTGCGAAGGAGCGCAGCGACTTCGGCAATCTCAATCCTCAGGCTACAAAAACCGG
>JAGMDR010000209.1 GCA_023128595.1 Planctomycetota bacterium
ACCAGTGGGAGATCGTCTTCGAGCACGCCGACAAGCTCGGCATGTACCTGCACTTCAAAACGCTGGAAACCGAGAACGAGCTGCTGCTGGACAAAGGCGATCTGGGCGTCGAGCGAAAACTCTACTACCGCGAGCTGATCGCACGCTTCAGCCACCACCTGGCCCTGAACTGGAATCTCGGCGAAGAAATCAACAACGCCACCACGAAGCAGAAGGCGGCCTGGGCCAACTACTTCTGGACGCACGACCCATATCGACACAACATCGTGATCCACAACGGCGCCAACCACTACGATCTGCTCGGCAACGCTTCGAGGCTGACGGGCTTCTCTCTGCAGACCAACCGGAGCGATTTCAGCCGGGTCCACAGCCAGACCAAGAACTACATCGACCGATCGGCGGCCGCCGGCAAGCCCTGGGTGGTAGCCTGCGACGAGCCTGGTGACGCGACTCATGCACTGATCACTGACGCCGAAGATCCCACCCGTGACAACGCCCGCAAGAACGGCCTCTGGGGAAACATCATGGCCGGCGGAGCAGGCGTCGAATGGTACTTCGGGTACCAACACCCCCACAGCGACCTGACCTGCCAGGACTACCGGACCCGCGCGAAAATGTGGCGGCAGTGTCGCTACGCCCTGCAGTTCTTCGAGAAATACGAGATACCCTTCTGGGACATGAAATGTGACGATGGCCTGACCGAAAACACCGATGACTACTGCTTTTTCAAGCCGGGCGAGATATACCTTATCTACCTCAAGCACGGCGGCAAAGTCCGGTTCGACGTCACCGCCGGCAAATTCAGCTATGGCTGGTTCAATCCGCGAACCGGTGACGGCCTCGATGGCCTGCTCAAGACCGGCTCGGCTAATACTGGCCGAAAGGTCGAAGTGGCTGCCCCCGATACGAATGACTGGCTGCTGGTGGTTCGAGGCAACGGCAAGCTGAAACTCGGCTCCAAGCAGCCCCCGCCGGCTCCTATGGTGCCCACCGCAAAAGGTGCCATCGTCCTAAAGGCCGTCGACCACTTCAAGCTCGTCACCGGCGATAGATTCGTATCGGCCTACAAAGACTGTATAGAACGGGGTTATTGGGAAATTTCGTGAGTTAGAGGTTCCTTTATCATGCGAAATAGCCATGCCATATCTCCTAAACGCTCGTTTCATACGAAAGTTTAAAACATTTGTTTGCACGAGTCAAATTATTTTTCTGCCTTTTTTTGGGTGAAATCTTTCAAGTCTGCCCGTCCTTGCCATACTGCCATGGGGGCCAGCCGGATCAGGGGGGTACGATGTCTGGGGCACTTCCCAAAAATCTCAGAAATGGGCTTGACATACGGCGAGAAAAGGCGTAGCATGGTAGAATGGTGCGGTTTTCGCGGGATTTGCTCTGCCGAAATGAAATTGGAATTGATCTGAGAAGACGATGCCAAGTGTAAGGGGATTTACACTTATTGAACTGCTGGTGGTGATTGCCATAATTGCACTTCTGATGGCGATACTGATGCCAGCGTTACAGCGAGTCAAGGAACAGGCAAAAGCGGTTGCTTGTCAATCGAACTTGAAACAAATGGGCCTCGTTTTTTCAATGTATACCGACGATTTCAACGGCTATTTCCACAAGGAGTCTCCGGCCGGCCCACAGAACAGTTGGGTCTACGCAATGCGGCCGTATTATTCACACGAGCCAGAGATACGCAATTGCCCGACGGTCCACAAGTTCTATAGTGATGGTATCACCGGACCATTCGTCGGCTGGGGGATATATGGCAGAAATGGCTACACTACACCTTCCTGGGCCGTCGAAGGCGATTACGGCAGTTACGGACTGAATTGGTGGTGTTGTAATGAAAACCCATCGGATATGTTCTGGCAAAATGTCTACACCGTTAAGAGGCAGTGTGAAGTACCAGTATTTGCTGATGCCCAGTGGGTTGATGCGCTGCCGGTACCTACAGATCCACCCCCAGAATATGACGGCCAGTTGTTGTCACGAGACATGGGCTCGTTCTGCATCAACCGGCATAACGGCTTTATAAACGGCGTCTTTATGGATACCAGTGTCAGGCCGATTGGACTAAAAGAGCTGTGGGAACTGCATTGGCATCGAAAGTGGCGTCCAGATAGACGGGCTGCCGGCACGCCAGTGTGGCCAGATTGGATGAAAAACTTCAAAGATTATGCCCCTGTTTTTATATCGCCACTCTTATGAAATTATATGGTTTCACATAAACGTTGCCAATTTGGTTCCTAACACGTTTATTTTCGAAAAGTTACACTAATACGATAAAGGCCTAACTGGCGCTGTAGTACTAATTGAGAATAACCATTGCACGGAAATAAGCACATTTCGGAGGATTCTATTGTGCGTTTCGCTCTGTGACCTAAGCAAACGTGAACTCTAACCTGCTTCTGGAAGGAGGAATACACCGCAGACAGGAGTATTCTATCGGTTATTTTGTCAATGCTTGTCTGAAACAGGCATAAAGTGTAAAGGTCAGTGTGTTTGTCGAAGGCAACAGGTGTTTTGGTGTGTGGCCAAAGCATGGTTGTTATTAACTCTTTTTTGAAGGAGGAATGTATTATGTGTACAAGACTCGTTTATCTAATTTGTTTTGTTCTGGTGCTGGCTCTGCTGTCTGGTTCAGCTTACGCAGCCACTCTGCTGGATTACGATTTTAGTGACGGCAGCGGCACGACGGTGACCGACCTGAGCGGCAGCGGCAACCACGGCACGCTGGTCGGCTTTAGCAACACCTCGGGCGGTGCGGGTGTCTTTAACAGCAGCGAGGGTTGGGTCACCGGGGGCGGCTTGAGCTTCCTGGACGACGGCGTCCGCAGCTACGTCGAGACGCCGCTCAATCTCAGTGCATTGCCCGGGGATTTTACGCTGGAGTTCCAGGCAAACTATGCCGGAGCCTCCAGTTGGGTGCCAGCGATCGGATCGAATGCCTCTGGTTGTTGCGCTGAGTCGATCTTCTTTGGGATCAATTCGAACCTGACGGATGTTGAAGTTCGCCTCCAGGACTCTGGCGGGCCCGTAGGCCCACATCCCTGGTCGAGCCCGCCTGATACGACGCTGCATCACCTGGCCTTGGTATATGACGTAGTGACAGACGGGGTCGAGGTGTTCGTTGATGGCACGTCGATTGGTACGGCGACCAGGTCTGCAGCAAATATGGCTGGCGTGACGACGCAGTTCCGCGTCGCCAACACCGGCTGGGCCGACTCCGAGCAGTGGGACGGTATCCTCTTCGGCGTGGCAATCTCAGACCAGAAGCTGGGCCCAGGCAGCTTCGTCATTCCTAACAGGCCCAAGGTCCAGGAGAAGGCGTCTGACCCGGACCCTGATGACGAAACAACAGACGTGCCCGTGGGGGTGGTCCTTAGCTGGACGCCAGGAGATTTTGCCAATACGCATGATGTGTACTTCGGCACCAGTTTTGATGATGTCAATGAGGCTACTAAAGCGAGCCCGGAGTATAAAACCACCAAATCGTTCGGCGATGAAAGCTATGCTCCGGGACTTCTTGATTTCGAGACGGCCTACTACTGGCGGATAGATGAGGTCAATGCCCCGCCACACCAGTCTACGGTCTTCAAAGGTGACATCTGGCAGTTTACAACCGAGCCTTTTGCTTATCCGATTACCGATGTAAACACCACAGCCTCCAGCTCGCAGATGGAAGGCTGGGGGCCTCAGAATACTGTGAACGGGTCGGGACTGGATGCCGATGACCTGCACTCAACTGAGGACACGGATATGTGGCTTAGTAGTGCGACTGGCCCGCAGCCAACCTGGATCCAGTATGAGTTCGACAAGTCTTATAAACTACACCAGATGTGGGTATGGAACTACAATACGCTGTTTGAGCCTTTTGTCGGTTTCGGGCTCAAAGATGTTACAATCGAGTATTCGACCAACGGCACCGATTGGACGGACCTGGGTGGCGTACCGCAATTTACCAGGGCGCCCGGTACGGATGGTTACGCGCACAATACCACCGTTGATTTTGATGGCGTGGTGGCAAAGTACGTCAGGCTTACTGCTACCAGCAACTATAGCGGTGGCTTGGTAGACCAGTACGGCCTGAGCGAGGTCCGCTTCTTATACATTCCCGTATGGCCAAGAGAGCCTGACCCGCCTGACGGGGCGACAGGTCTGCACCCGGATATAACCCTTAGCTGGAGAGCCGGAAGAGAGGCAGCCACACACAAGCTATACCTCAGCAGCAACAGAGAGGCTGTGACAAATGATACTGTTGCTGCTATCCCCGTGACCGAGGCCAGCTATGATGCCGGAACGCTTGAATTAGGCAAGACTTACTACTGGAAGATTAACGAGGT
>JAGMDR010000021.1 GCA_023128595.1 Planctomycetota bacterium
GTTTGTTCCTTGGCGTTTTACGGATGAGGGAGGAATTAGCTTTGGCTTTCCGCTGGGGACGACTATAGCTGCCGGCGAGCGTATATTGTTAGTCAGGAATCTTAGCGCATTTGAGTCAGAGTTTGGTGCTGTACCGGGCGGCATACAAGTATTTGAATGGAGTCTTGGCAAATTAGACAATGGCGGCGAGAAGATACAACTTTCCAAGCCTGGCGATGAGGTGGATGGCGAGCGTTATTATATTCGTGTGGACCGTGTGAATTACAGTGACGGTTCTCATCCTGTAGGCGACGATCTCTGGCCGACCGAGGCTGATGCTAACGGCTCATCACTCACTCGGCAAATACCTACCGATTATGGCAATGACGTAATCAACTGGAAAGCCGCATTCCCTTCACCTGGTGCTTCCTGATGGTTGGACTTTTGGCATGACACGGTCAATTGCCCACCAATTCCTTTTGTATCTTACAAATGCCAGGGGCTGCGCATGGGTTTCGAGAGCAGCTTGTTTGCACCCGGATCGTTGATGAATTGCTCGCGATCGGGGTCCCATCTCAGCTTTCTGCCGAGCCGCATCGCGATATCGCCCAGCAGACAAACGCTGCACGAGCGGTGCGCGATCTCGACGGGGGCAACGGTTTGTTTGCGGGACTTGATGCACTCGAACAAATTGCCCTTGTGGCTGCTGCTCTTGTAGAGATGGGTCTCGCCGGGTTTAATTGTCGAGGTCAGCAGCGACTTGGGATCGGCGTCGATTTGGCCACGTTTGATGTAGACCCAGCCTTCGGTGCCTTCGAAGAGGATGCCTTGCTTGTTTTTTCGGCTGTCGGCACAGGTGACGGTGACGCCATTGGCATATTTGTATGTGATGCTGAAGTTGCCGTGTACGTCCCAGAGTCCGTCTTTGGGGAATTCGGCGGTGGCTTCGATTTCGACGGGGCCGGTGTATTCGGTGCCCATGCCCCACTGGGCGATGTCGTTGTGGTGGCTGCCCCAGCCGGTTATCATTCCTGCTCCGTAGTCGGCGATTCTAAGCCAGCCGGGTCTGCCGTACCCTTTTTGGGGATGGACGCGCTTTTCGGTGTATGGCGCCCACGGTGCGGGTCCGAGCCAGAAATCGTAGTCGAGCTCTTCGGGGACGGGCATCGGCGGTGTCACGTCGGTGCCGGGGTCGGTTCCGAATCCTACTTTGACCGTCTTTAGCTGGCCTATGCGTCCGTTGCGAACCAACTCGCAAGCCTGTCTGAAGCGTGAGTCAGACCGCTGCTGACTGCCGACTTGGAAGACGCGACCATAACGCCGAACGCTATCGCTCAGGACCCGGCCTTCTTCGATAGTGAGCGAGAGCGGCTTTTGCAGGAAGATGTCTTTGCCGGCTTTGGCAGCGGCGATGGCGGGTAGCGCGTGCCAGTGGTCGGGGGTGGCAATCATCACCACGTCGATATCGTCGCGTGCGATCAGGTCTCGAAAGTCACTGTATTTGGCACAGCCTTTGTAGGTACCGTCGGCCTTTTGCTTGGCGTAGTGCTGTTCCACGCGCTGTTTTGCGAGCTCGGCTCTGTTGGAGTCCACGTCGCAGACGGCAACGACCTGGACCTGTTTGAAGCCGAGGGTTTCGCGCAGGTCGCCGGTGCCCATTCGCCCGACGCCGATAAAGCCGGCGGTGATGCGCTCACCTGGAGGATTGGCTCCAAACACCGAAGCCGGTACGATTGTCGGGGCCAGTAATGCCGCACCTGTGGCAGCAGCGGAACTTGTTAGAAATTGTCTTCGCGTTATGTTTTTTGTTCTAATCTTTGGGTTGGTTTTCATGTGAGATACCTATTTCTCTGAAATTTCCCATTTATACGTGCTTAGCTACACCGCTGAGCCTATTTTGTACCGTTCACGGGGCATAAGTTGCGT
>JAGMDR010000210.1 GCA_023128595.1 Planctomycetota bacterium
TTAAGCCGTAGGTCTTGGGTTCGAGCCCCAACACTCTCATTTCTGTAAGATATGAGTTCATAAGTGCTTGCCCCCCTTCTTACGACTAACCTTTGTCCTGACATTCCCCCGAATTGGCCCTGGGCGTCATTCTGGCGTCAGTCATTTGGGATTCTTCAACTTCCCCCACATCACCAGCACCAATCAGGGCAAACGATTAGGGCCTTATCAGATAGCCCGGATTCTCAACAAGGAAGGCTGGCCCACCCGCAAGGCAACGGAGTGGCGAGGTTCCCAGGTTAGTTCCATCCTAAAGCACCTGAGTTCACGGACCAGACGCAAACGCACCCAATCCTCTTGAGACCACCGAGGAGTCCAGGACCACGCAGGCCACGCCAGCCCTACAACAACGGCAATATATGCCAAGACGAACAGCAAGGCCCAGAGGAGGCAGGTCGAGGCTTTGGATGAGGAGTGAGTCTTAGCCAAGACAATGATACATAGTGAGACGAACCTTTGATTGCCAAGAATACACAGTAGCTGAGGCACTACGCCTCATTTGGCAACAATTAGTTTATTTCATTGACTTTCAGCAATCAAAACCGCACAATTAGTCTGTTCATTGAACCTTAAATTCTGTATTGGACGGGAAGTCAAGAATGGCGAAAGTTGGGCTGCCAGGATTCCCACTGGGAGAAAGAAGTTCGAGTAACATGTCTCACCTCTTATGCAGACTGCGAGATATTACATTGAACGAAACATAATGGCTATACCCCATCCCAAAACGCTTGAGAACGTATTCAGGAGATTGACTATGAGTTCTGAGATTTCTTTACGGCTTAGAGTTTTTGCTTACCTTTTCTTTGTGTCTGTTGCACACTTTTACCCTGCCACCTGTGATGGTGTGACGGTTCCAGAATTATCCAAGACTGTCGTTTGGGTGCGTTTTGAACATCAAATCAAACCTCCTGACCCAAATTCATTGCGTCCAGCCACTAAGAAGACCAGTTCAGGGACAGGATTCTTGATAAGACACACGGGCATCTCGTACATTGTCACCGCAAAGCACATCCTTAGCGCCCCCCCCAACTCTGGATTCTTCGCATTCAAGTCTGTTTCTGGCAAGCTGTGGAAAACAAAGTTCTCAGAGGTCCAGCAAAAAATGCCGGGAGCACATTGGTTCTTGCATAAATCTCGTGACATTGCCATACATCCGTATGGCTACCCACCTGGGATAGAGGCTGCCGTTCTTTCAGTTCCTGATGAGCTTCTTGATTCCAACCCACAGCCTCTTCTCTCTCCCGTTTGCTGCATTGGA
Organism: Planctomycetota bacterium; assembly: GCA_023128595.1. Classification (GTDB taxonomy): domain Bacteria; phylum Planctomycetota; class Phycisphaerae; order Sedimentisphaerales; family Anaerobacaceae; genus DAOVRL01. The sequence continues at coordinate 1,298 of JAGMDR010000210.1, forward strand.
TTTCCAATGAATTTGGGAATAGCAAAAGACCTTTTTACGCCTGTAGCTAAGCACGCTTACATCGCAAATCCATCTATCTCGATTCGTAAGTTTGACTTGGACCCAACGAAGCGGTTGTTCATCCTGCTCGATGAGGCAATGGCTCAGGGATTCAGCGGTGCTCCAGTCTTCAGCCTGTATTCTGATTCCAATGCCAACACCCGTAGCGGTTATTCGGATTTGAAACCAAGGCTTCTTGGGATAGTTGCAGGCACTAAGTTTGACCTAACGGGAGGGAAATTCGGTTATGTCGTCCCTGTGGCCCATATTATGGAAATCTTCGAGTACCCTGAATTCCTCCAGTATGAACGGGCCATTCTGAAGAAAGTCTCACAAGAGAAGGAATCAGCCGATCTCTAACGCCGAACACCCAGTATGGAAAGAGATTAAATCGCTACTGGACTATGTATTGAAGAAGTGGCAATGAAATGAAAAGCTGACACGAATAGGAGGAATTAAAATGGCCAATGGCTGGCTGATGCCGTTCAAGGGGAGACAATGCTCAGGGGTGTGGGACCAGAACTTTCTTTGGAGGCAGCAGTCAGTGTATATTATGGATAATCATAGGGCTGCTCTATGGTGTTGGCTGAAGCACCGTAAGCAGGGGAGAAAGTACAATCTATTTCATATCGACCGGCACTATGACACTCTGAATGCTTCAATAGGCAAACGCCAATCCCAATCTCTTGACCTGCGGGAAATCAGTATCGGTGACTATTTGGCGATTGATGAGAGAACCCCAAGCGGTGCTTTCCCGCTGATTCGCTGGGACAACTACCTCAGCTTGTTCCTTGAGTTGCATGGCGACTCTGTTGAGCAGTGCATTTTTGCAACGCACGAGGAGGGAGACGAACCTAACTGTGCGGATTGGAACAAAGCACCGTTTTGGGACATTCCGGATAACTTGGAGTTCTGGTTATCCCAAAGTAGCAACAAATGGATTTTCAACATTGACCTCGACTTTTTCTTCTGCGACTACAAAGGCGGCTATAGAAGGATGTTGGCCGACGAGTATGCCAATGCAATTTTTGATGTCGTACACAAGAATTGCCAAAATGAAACTATCACAGTCCTGACAATAGCACTGAGTCCTGGGTTCTGTGGCGGCTGGGAACCTGCCGAACACCTTTGTCAACAACTCTGTGATGTTATGGGTCTGCAATTTGCTCTCCCGTAGTCAATGTGGATACCATCAGTCGCGTGTATCACTTACACCGTCTATCTTTTTGAGTTCTTGGCCGTGTCCACCAAAGCCTTGATTGCCGCCTTCATATACTCCGGCAACTCCGGCCAAACAGCCACGATTTCAGCCAGCCCCAGTGTCTAAATGTACTTGCTCTGACTCGACAACCCGACCACACAGCCCCTGCAAAATAAAGTCTCCCTATCTGGCTGACCACTATGCAGCAAGGCATGGGGTATCAAAACAGCCGCCTTGTGCTTTTCACCCTCTGTGCTGGTCTTTAGCGGTGGCCTACGAGTTGAGCCACAGGGCTTCACTACCGGTGTCTGGGAACGGGCCCGCCGGGGTGCGGTGCGGGGAAATGCGGGCTGTAAAGTCGGTCATAATATCCGTGCGGCGAACGCATTGGCCTGCGGTGAAGCACCATCGGAGGTGGTGCATGGAAGCCGCGTCTGTGGCCGACGTAATGCGATTCGACAATCTCGCAACCTGCCACCCAGAGGGCTAACAGAATCAACACTGCAACAAATAAGAGCCGTCTCATCGTTCGTACTCCTAAATAGACGTTCTCAAGCTGTCTCTATACATAGAAGGCAACAACTCAACGGTTGGTAACGGTAATCACGAGCACCACTCCTGTTTGTTGATAGCCGCCCTGACAATCGCTACAATCGCCGACCGTATCGCTTCGGGTAGTTCGGGGCGTCATTTTTTTCTTGATTCTTAGCCTACTGCCAGCCTACAATCACTCTACTATGACTCTACAACTGGTTTTTGACGCCAAAAAACGCTTGTAACGATAGGTGCGGCAAGCATTTGTGCAGCGATTTATGACCTTTTAAGCCGTAGGTCTTGGGTTCGAGCCCCAACACTCTCATTTGTTTTAACAAGAGTTTTGCAAAAGCTCAGTTTTAAGCGCAAGTATTGTAGAAAACGTTAAAGGAGATCATTATGAGACGTCGCAGATTACTGATTCTGATTTCGTGTGTTACTGTGGTTGGTTTTGGCGCACTTCTGGCTTATTCCGGTGAGCGAAAGAAAATGAGCAGCCAGGCCCGCGAACAGTTCATCAAGGACTTCCAGCGCAGCCCGCTCAACACAACGATCGGCGACGCCATGATGCTGCGAATTCTGGTCGAAGGCACCGGCGCCAAACGCGGGATCGAAGTCGGATCAGCCAACGGCTTCGGCGCCATCAACATGGGAATAGCTTTCGAGAGAACCGGGGGCCACCTATACACGCTGGAAATCAGCCCTAAGATGGTAAAAGACTGCCGGGCGAATTTGCAAAAAGTCGCCCTGGACAAAACGGTCACCTGCATAGAAGGGGACGCCCTAAAGACACTGCCTAAACTTGAGGGCGAGTTTGATTTCGTCTTCATCGACGCCGTGAAGCGAGACTATTTGAAGTATTTCAAATTGATCGAGCCGAAGCTAAAGCCCGGCGCCGTGATTGTAGGCGACAATGTCATCCGTTCGGCCAGGGCGATGAAGGATTTTCTGGATTATCTACAGAAGAGCCCGAACTACGACACGGTTATTATCCGAGCTTCGATGGAGAAAAACGACGGCTTGTCGATCAGCTACAAGATCAAGTAGTCCGGCCTCTTACGCCGGACCACATTGATAAAGTATGACATATCGGTATCTACTGCTGAGTTAAACACAGTATCCGGCCGTTCGTCATTGACAGGTAGAGCCGCCCGTTGGCGGCGGCCATACCGTCCCAGACGGGGATACTTTCCAGTTTATACTCGGCCAGCCCCTTACCATCCGCAGCCGAAACCACACGCAGCAAAGCGCCCTTTTGTCCGTCAAGTGCCGCATCCTGCTCGGCAAGCTTCGCGGCAGCACCCGGGTCATCAAGGCTCTTGGCCATTTCGTCTTCGTCGATAATGTCCGGCGGACCGGCGATGAACAGCGTCTTACCCGCGAGGACCATCGCTCGGACGAATATCGGCTGGTCCTGGGTCCAGCGGTGCTCGAACGTCGGTCCGGGACGTCCGCCCCCGGACTTACCGCCGGCCCCGGTGAACTTCATAGCGCTGCCGAATCGCCCCTTCTCGGTCTTTAGCCCGCCGATTCTGCCGTGGTTGCCGTTGCCGGATTCATCGGCGGCCCTTCCCTTATCGAAACTCATGCACAGAACGAGCTTCGCAGCGTCGGCCTCGAGCCTGCCGGGTGCAATACTGTGCTTTTGGATTTCGTCATCGCTCACGGAGCCGTAGAAGACGCGGACCTCGTCGATCAATCCCGTGAAAGGCAGCGGAGCGTTATACTCGCCCACGGCGCTCTCGTCGTCGGCGCCGATCCCCATCCCCTGGGCCGGATCGGACCCGATAAGCCCGCTCGCCTCGGCCGTTGCTGCCAACTTGCCGTCTATGTAAATCTTGAGTTTCTTGTCCGCAGTCAACACGCCCGCCAAGTGAACGAACTTGCCCACAACCCTCTGCCCTGCCGTGACAGAGCTGACCTTCTCATTTGCACGGACCACAAACCGAGGCCGCCCGGACCGAACGACCAGGGCATAGCCCTGCGAAGGTCCGCCACGAGCCAGGACCACGCCGTTAGGCTTGTCCGCCTTAACCCACGCCTCCACTGCAAGCGCCTTGCCCGTGGGATCGAGGCTCGGGGAGTTTTCGATGGAAATCCACGGTCCGCCGGGACCCTTGGCGGTCTTGGCGGCAGGTGCGCGGCTGCGAGGCGTGCCTTTTTCATCGGCGAAAAGATGGTGCTCGATCGGAGTGGTCCAGCGGTAGTACTTCGCCTTGCGCCCGAAACCATAGACGGTGGAGTCATCGAAGACGAGCAGCCGACCTGCCGGGGCGAACTTGCCCGCCTGGTGGTAGCCGGCATGACCGCCGGCGAAGCTGCGCCCATAGACCCAGTAGCTCCGGTGCCAGTAGGAACCGTCCAGGAAACCGTTGGGGCTGAACAGATGGACCCCCTCGCCCCACTGCACGGCGCCCTGCTCGGCCGGGTTGCCCGAATGCGGCCCGATCTCAAGGCGTTTGCCGCCCATATCGAACTTCTGCGACCGCATATAGACGTACTTGCCGTCACTGGAGAGGATGTCCGGCAGGGCAACCGGCATATTGAGGACCTGAATCCGCGTCTGCAGGCTCTCGCCCGTCTGCGGATCGCGGTCGTCAAGTATCTTCTCGGACACCTTGCGTCCGGTCCTCGGATCTAATTGCAGCAGGCGCAGTCCGCCGTCAAGGAACATCGACCGCCCGGCGACGCAATAAACGAGGCCGTTCTGTACAAGCACACTGCCGTGCACCGGCCAGACCGATTCGACCTGCTCGAATGCGACCAGGCGCCGCTCGTCCGGGGCGGCACTGAAACGCCACACTAACTCGCCGTCGGACGCCCGCAGACAATAGACGTATCCGTCCTTGCAGCCGAAGATCGCCATCCCCCGGTATATCGTCGGCGGCGAGTCCACGCGTCCGCCCGCCGTGTATTGCCAGACCGGCTGGCCGCTCTTCGCATCCAAAGCGTGCACCGTGTGGTCCTCCACCGACGCGACAAAGAGCTTGCCGGCAGCGACCACGACACTGCTGAGCTTACCGCCGAGCCGGACATTCCACGAGGGCTCCAGCTTGGCCGGCACCGCCGTCTGCGTCCGCCCGCTCCGCGCCGCATCGTGTCGGTATGTCGCCCAATCGCCCTCGCTCGCCGCTTCAACGACGGCGACCTTACCGTAGGCGGGTCCTTTTTGGAGCCTGTCGGCATCTGAAATCTTGCGTCGAATCCGCCCGCCGGCCGGCGCCAGGGCCGAGAAACCATACTGCTTCGCCTCGGGATAGCAGGCGCATGGGTGAGGCGGGGCGTAGATCAGCCCGTTGCAGGGCATAATCCCATACAGGCACGCGCCGCGAACCCAGTGGTGAATCTCCCAGCTCTTCTTGCGGATATCGATAAACTCGATACCCGTTCGGGACATGAGCAGGTAGTTGTCCGTGGCCTTACCGCGATAGCAGCGGTGGTGGAACCAGTAGCTCTCGACATCGGGTGGAAATTCGACCTTGACGTCGCCGGTTTTCAGGTCGCGGCCGGTAAAGATTCCCGAATAGCCGCCGCTTGTCGTTGCCCCCGTCCACACTAAGCCACTGGCGACAAACATATCTTCGGGCGACTGGTACCCCGACGGCGGATGCTCGGCCTTCCACAGGACCTCGCCGTCCGCGACCGACAGGGCCGTCATCGTGTCGCTGCCGCCGCGGTGCGGGACCATCTTCTCGCCGCCGGAGAAGAGGACCACATCGCCATATACCACGAGCGTCGCGCCATAGTAGGACGTGAGTTTCGACCATCTGGGAATGGGCTTCGATGCCCAAAGCTGGCTGCCGTCGGTGCGGTCCAGGCAGACGACCTTGTCGCCGTCATTGAAGTACACTCGCTTCGAGTCGGCGGCCAGGGTCATCGGAAGAACCGGCCGCTCTTTTTGCCAGAGTATCTCGCCCGTTTGCGCCCGGACGCCCATCAGACGCCGCTGGACCACATCCCAGAGTTGATGCCCGTCGTCTCGGCCTTGTTCCTGCGGCTTGTCGGCCACCACAAACAGCACGCCGTCGCAGACAACCAGCTCCTGCGCAGCGTCGGTGCCCTTGTAGGTACGCAGCGTCCGGCCGGTGGCCGCGTCGAGCGCCGTCACCGACGCCTCGATCCCGAGAGTCACATACACGCGGTCGCCAACCGCCACCAGGCGCCGCGGCAGAACGGCCGGGCCGCTCTTGAGCCGCATCATGTGAGTGTACCACTCATCAATCGGCCGTTTCCACAGGACCGTGCCGTTGAACGCGTCGCGCGCGATCAGAAACCACTTGGGCGGAAGCAGAATGGAAGAACGCGCGCCTTCGTCTAAAATGTAGAACACGCGCCCGCCGGTCGAAACACACGCGCTGACGCTTGACATGTGGTCGTGGTGCCGTGTCCAGTTCGGGCTGCCCTGCCACTGCAGTCGCCGCGGCGGGCCCACCACCGAATCATGCGCCACCGCATTACCCCCGGCGTCGTGCATGTAGTGCGTCCACTCGTCGATCTCTTTGGGACGCGGCTTTACAGTCTTTGTCCACCTGCCGGCCTTCTTTATGTAAGCTACGCCATTCGGCGCCAGTACCCGCATGACCTCCTTCATCGAAACCTTACCAAGCCCGCCACCGGCGGGCCTGATCATACCGGCCTTCGGCCGGTCCGAGACGAGCAGATTGACGAGATTGTCGATGTACGGCAGGGCCTTGCCTTGTAACCGCTCAACCGACACCTTTCCATAAAGCCCCAGAGACCTGATGTGATTGCGGGCCTGTTCCACATTTTTCGCTTCGGTATCAAGGCCCTGCACAAGAAAGCTGTCATTTGCGTGCAGTGCCGCAGTGAGCTGCCCGTCACCGCAGCCAACGTGGACAACGAGACCGCCTTTGACGCCCGTAGCGCCAAGAATCTGCCTGGCCTCGGTCTGTGGCGCCGTTTGCTGGGCCCCGGCCACCGACAACATCCACACCATTACCCAAGAGCCAACAGTACCTGCAATTATTCTGATTTTTTCTTTCATGACCAATTGTCCTTTCTGCCCAAACTCTTGAGCGATAGGAAGATTATACCATCGACCCGCGCGCACTGCAATAGCGTCCTCTTCCTATCAGCATGTGGCCACAAACCGGACACTCCCGGACCAGGCTGCTCGTTCTCGCCTTTGCCCGGTCAATCAAAATCGAGAGAACATTGGCGGGCCGGAGTGATATCGAGTATCATATATTACCAAGTGGAGTCTTGCAAAATTGCAGGTTAGGCCCTTAGGGTCTAACATCGACAATTAATTGTTTATATGCTTATGCCGCGATGCCGATGATTTTGAATATTTTTTGTAATTCAATCTGGATATTTTCGTAATGCGTCTCAATCGTACAACCTGTTTTGGGTTTCCGTCCTCTTTTGCGTTGGCCGGTGTTTGCCAGCAAGGGACTGAGAACTTTCTCACGCAAAATCAGACAACCCGTCATTGCCCGCAGGCCATCACCAGTTGCCTCATAGCGACGCGAATGAGCGATCAAACAAACCAGCCCTTTACCCCGCAATTTCTTCAAATCATAAGATGCTTGTCGTTGCGTATAATTGGACTCCAACTCCGGCAGAATCTCTCTGACCTTTTCTGCAATATTCGATACAGTAAAACCTCCCGGCTTTGTAGAAACAGCGAGCACTGCTTCCATAACAGCACGCATACGTGGCCGGTTAATGTCAACACCTCCAACTTTAGCCAAACCTACCTTCGAGCCAAGCGGCCAACTCTCCAGTTTGCCAATGTCAATGAACGAAACATCCACGCTACGCAGGACAGACAGGAATCGTTCGAGGATCGACTTGAGCGAATCAACAATCCGGCCAAACCGTTCGATGACTTTTCCACACCCAAGGGCCTTAGTGTTGTGGACAACTACCTCAATTCGCAGCACGTGTTCGCCTTTGCTATACATCCTGATGGTAATCTTGCCAAAATGCACCTTAAAAACCGTCAGGTTATAGACAGGTTTCTCGACCACGACCTCAAATCGAGGTGGCTTGCTCTTTCGACCACACTTAAAGCTCTTTCCCCTGCACTTAAAAGGGCGATGTTTGTAACCAAAGATAGTCTTGACAGTCTTTATGTCAAGCGGACCACGAGTCCTATCAATGACGTTGTGGAAAACCTGATCCATAATACGTCCGCTCTTGAAGAGAAGGTTTCGGCTGAATTCGACCTGGTAGACCGAATAGCTGTAATGAAATCCGCTGTCCTGCTGCTCGACCATATCCAAGGCAAAGCACAGGCACGCCGAGTAAATCCAACGCTCACAGACCTCAACCAGGCGCCCTTCAGAGCACTGGGCTCTCATGGTATCTGCGATCCTGGCCAGGCCTGCGGCATCGGATATATTAGTAAAGCAATTACCTTCCTTTGTAAACGAGATATTCTTCTTCATTGCCTGGGCCGCTACATATTCATGGCCATTGAGCATGATCTGGGCATTGAAGGGAGGGTGGGGACACAGTTTGATAGTTATGTGTCCCCAGTCGGAATCGATAATGTGAAACGAATAATGATTGACGTATGGCTGAGGCTCTTTCTTGCGGATATCAATACCGCCGTTACCGTAATGTCTCACATCCCGCACCACACCGGGAGCCCGTCCAACCAGGATGCAGAAAAGACCTCGAAAAGTCGTGTCTTTGGGAAGATACTGTTCGGCAATTTCATGTTTACGGTCACCACGTTGGCAATGAATAAGTGGGATTCCATTCTTATTAGCATAAGCGCGAACTCGGCGGGCGAATCGTCCGGCAAAACGCATCAGATACATATTGTCGAGATTGTCATCGCCACCGCCGGCCAGCCTGCGCCACCAGGTTCGGAAACCACCGTTGGACTGAGCCATAATGAAGTAGGCATTGAGAACAATGCGATCGATACAATCATACGCCCCGTCCAGAAAATCGTCATAATATGTGCTGAAATCATCAAGAGCTTTCATATAACCCGTCCTTGGATTCAAAGTTATTATCTGTTTCAAATATGCTGTTGGCCCAAATGCGATAAATTTCCTTTTCTGGGGCGCAGCCCCAGTTTCGCTCGTGTTTGCCAAGCTTTTCCGAATAAAAACAAGGACAGGATAACAGAATTTGTTTCTCGATACAACTGCCCCGCAGGGGCCACCTCTTCCGAGTGTAGTCTCGGACGAGGCGTAGTATCTCACAAATGAAATTGTGCGCAAAATGGCAATAATACCAGCAATGTCTAAGGCCGCTTCAAAGATGGTGCCAAATCGTCTTTCTATTTGGCGACAGCTTTGATCGACCCGGTAGCAGCCGTAGGATCCGATATTTCGCACCACTTCAATCTCTAACCGTTCACGGGACAATATGTTGAATTTTGGCCGTT